>SKSA01000352.1 GCA_007118195.1 Anaerobacillus sp.
CGAACTTCTTGAACAGACGTTGCAGCATATACTTCATTTCCACCACGACCAGTTACTTCTTTTACCACGACTGGATAAGGAAATGGGATCGTACTTGGGTTAAACTCGTCACGAGCTACAAATAGTGTATCGAGCATTGGAATGTCTTTATTAGCTAAAAATTGATGAGTTCTCCCTTTATGATTACTGATCTCAGAAGTGAAAGCTGAATTAAAAACATTTATTCCTAAACGTTCTAACTGTCGACTAAGAATAGGGTCATTGTTTCGCAAAATCACAAAATCAGGCTTCGAAAGCATCACACCTTTGTGATAAATGAACAATTGATTTTTGATGACACCATAGCTTAAATCTTCTTTTAGAATAAACTCAAGCTGAATATTCATCTTTTCTGCTTCTTCGAGAAACCATTTGATAAAACCTTTGTTAATTAAGGCTCTTTCTTCGTTGTATATGAGTAAGCCTATTGCTTTCATTATGTATTCCTACCTAACCTTTAGATTTTCTTGCTGAAAGTACATCGTTATTATACACTATCAAATAGTATACAAGTAACGAAATTAAAAACCTTACGATGTAAAAAATACCGTTAAATTTTTAATCAATGTGGAAAAAAGGAGATTTTTTCATGATGACATATGAAGAAGCTTGTGAAATTGTATATTCAGCAAAAAAATTTGGAATATGTTTGGGACTTGAAAGAATGGAAGCGATGTTAAAGGAACTTGGCCATCCCGAGCGGAAATTAAAAGCGATTCATCTTGCGGGTACGAATGGAAAAGGTTCTACTTTAACTTATTTGAAAGCCATTTTTGGCGAAGCGGGATATAGCGTTGGGACTTACACTTCTCCTGCTATTCAAAAAATAAATGATAAAATTCAATTGAACGGCAAAGAAATTTCTGATGAAGACTTTGCTTATCTTACTGAACAGCTTATTCCTGTAATTGAAAAATTAAAACAGACAAGCTTAGGTGCACCAACGGAGTTTGAAATTTTAACAGCCATGGCCTTTCAGTACTTTGCAACGATAGCGAAGCCAGACATTGTTCTTGTTGAAACAGGGTTAGGAGGAAGGCTTGATTCCACAAATGTTATCACCCCTATATTATCAATCATAACTTCGATCGGCCATGATCACATGGATTTACTTGGAGATACAATTAGTGATGTAGCTCGTGAAAAAGCAGGGATTATTAAACATCAAGTTCCTGTAATTTCAGGATGTAAGCAAGAAGAGGCTATACAAGTGATGAAAAAACGTTCTCAAAAAGAAGCTGCTGAGCTATATCAGTTAGGTGAGAAATTCACTTGTGAACAACAAGGTGAGACTTTTTCATTTACATACCAAAAGCAATGTTATTCCAACTTAAAGACAGATATGCTCGGAGCACATCAACAAGAAAATGCTGCTTTGGCAATTATGGCGGTTCACTGTTTGATAAAAAAGTTGGACTTTAATATTACCGAAAATCAGATAAGGTTAGGTTTAGCGAAGGCTAAAATCGCTAATCGTATTGAAATAGTGAAAGAGCATCCTACAATGATTTTTGACGGGGGTCATAACCGGGAAGGAATGGAAGCATTAAGTAGTACATTAGCAAGTTCGTTCCGTGATAAGCGAATTACAGTGCTTTTTTGCGCGATGAAAGATAAAGACATAAAAGCGATGCTACACCCTATTACTGTGGTAGCGTCAGAAGTCGTACTTACGAGTTTTCCGTATGATCGCGCAATGGATCCACAAGATGCATTTAAAATATTTCCTCATAAAAAGGTCAGAGTAATCGATAAATGGGAGGAAGCGTACGGTCATATAGTAAAAAAATTAGCAAAAGACGATGTTTTTGTTATTACCGGTTCACTTTATTTTTTAAATCATCTTAGAGTAAATTTACGGATATAGAACTTTTTTCCTAAAATAGTAAATAGTAACCATTTCTTAAGCCAGTTTTTAATGTAAAATTTAGAGGAATCTATTTTTGATTGATTTTAATTTACGATTTTTTAAGTTGAGGTTGCTATGATGAAAAAAAATATATTCGTTTCAATGATTATCGTATGTTTTTCGACTTTATTTCTTTTAAGCTTTTTTAGCGGTGGTTTATTAGTGTTGGATCAATTGGCTAGAGCTAATTCAGTTGAAGCTAAAAACGTTAATAAAGTATTAATCACCAAAGACCACTCTTCTAAAACTACAAAAGCTAGATTACGAGATTTAGAGATTACCTTAAATAGGTTAGTTGAAGAAGATGAGATTACGATCGCGTTTGCTGGTGATATGATGATGGAAGGTTCTATAGAGCAAGCAATGAATAACTATGGTATTCATTATCCGTTTTTACAAGTTGAACAAGAGCTTCAACAGGCTGATTATGCGATTGTAAATTTAGAAACAGCGGTTACTAAAAGAGGGACGCCGTATAGTAAACAGTATAACTTTCGAACAGGACCGAAGTCTCTCATTGCCGTTAAAGAGGCTGGCTTCGACATGGTTTCATTAGCGAACAATCATACGATGGACTATGGCAAAAAAGGGTTAGTGGATACGATTGACTATTTAAACGAAGTAGGTCTTGCCTATGTTGGAGCAGGTCGAAATAGTGAAGAAGCGTATAGAGCACACGTCATCGAAATAAAAGATCGGCAAATTGCGATTTTAGGCTTTTCACGTGTGTTACCGACGGTTAGTTGGTATGCTAGACCTTCTAAGCCAGGGATAGCAAGTGGATATCAACTTGATCGTATGGTAACGATTGTTGAAGAAGTAAAAAAAGAAGTCGATTACGTATTCGTTTATATGCATTGGGGAATTGAAAGACAGCAATATCCTGAACCGTATCAGTTTGATGATGCTCGTGCGATGATTAATGCCGGGGCAGATGGGATTATAGGGTCTCACCCTCATGTTATTCAAGGTCTTGACTATTACAACGGGAAGCCGATTGCTTATTCACTAGGAAATTTTCTTTTTCCAGACTACGTAAGTGGCTTAACCGCTGAGTCTGCTCTTTTAACATTAATTATTCGTGAAGACGAAATTGAAATGAAATTCACCCCTTACGAGATCACAGGCAACCAAGTAGCAAAAGTTTCAGATCAAGTGATGGAAGCAAGGTTGGTAGGGCTTGAAAATCTTTCTTTTAACGTTAAAAGAGAAGGGAATATTTTTTCAAACACCAAATAAAGTTTTATAGAAGCGTCAGCGTTAAGAAAAAACGTTGATGCTTTTTTATACGTGAGTGAATTTCATAATTATCTAAAATGAGCCATATCAAACTATATGTAGTTGCGAGTGGTTTAACGCAACTACATATAGATACTTAATGGCGATAAAATTGAATTATGAAATTCATTAACGTGAAAAAAAGATAAATTTTTAACGTAGTAGTTTACTCAACGTTGGTGATAGGTCCTTTTTTTCTAAAAGTTTTATGAAATTGAAAAAACCTTATCTTTTAAAATACGAAACTTTATTATACAATTAATAGATGTATAATTGTGTCATAAAAACAAGAAAAATTTGTTAATATGTTGTGAAGTGAAAATAGATTTTTATAGAATGGGGGGTGTGTATTTGGAATATTTAGTATTAACTTTAATTGGCGGTTCGATTTTATTTATTATTTTTCTCTTATTGCCAATAAAAATAGCACTTTCGCAGAAAGTATTATTTGTAGCACTTGCAATTTTATTTTCACATATCTTTTTATGGTTACAATCTGTTTTAGCGGTATGGCAAGCGGGACTAATTTTAATGCTATTAATCTTAACAAC
>SKSA01000375.1 GCA_007118195.1 Anaerobacillus sp.
AACGTTCCATCTAGATCAATCGCTACTAATTTTTTCATGTTTAAATAACTCCTTTATGTATGTTTTAGCGGTCGCGTTCTTTTTGTTTTTGCATAATTTGATGAGCCTTTTCAATGATATCCGATAAAACATCACCTTTATAAACTCTGCCAAGCTTTGTGTTTTGTTGATAGTACTCAACAATTTCATCTAATTGTGTTGACGTTTCTTTACTTACCCTCACGTTCAGTTGTACTCTTTTTTCTTCACTCACGTAACAGCCCACCCCTTAAATAGCTTAATGATAGTATACGATATACAAGTGCTAGCAAGTTGATATCTTCATGATACCATAAAAATGGATGGAATTCTACAGTAAAGTTCTGATATGTATGTTCACAGTCACCGAGTAAAACTCAGAAACAAACCCTCTCACTCATGTAACTACTAATGAATGTCGATCTTTCTTCCCTTAACTAAAAGTAACCGGCGCGCAACCCTAACCAACAAACCACAAACCACAAACCAACTATCCAACATTATTCACATACAAGCACTTGCCGAGTAAAAGATGATTTTTTCGCTATGCAACGGTCGACGATTTTAAAGTTTGCTCTTTCTATAATTGAATCAATCGTTTCGACAGTAACGACGACGAGCTTTTTGGTAAATTTTCTAGCTGCCACAAGCATCTCAAGTTGTTCTTTTTCATCAAGTACGGAACATAAGTTGTAGGGCAGATCAATAATCGCCACATCATAATTACCTCGAACATTTCGGATGTCTTTTAAGGTTACTTCTGTCTTAAAGCAAAAATGGGCAATGTTTTCACGAGTACCTGGGAGAACAAGAGGATTTAGGTCACTTCCTACAATATCAATTCCCATCGATAACGCCTCAATTAAAACAGTACCAATTCCACAACAAGGATCAATCACTTTCATATTTGTTGGATTTGGAACGGCAATATTGACGACGGCTCTAGCTACCCTTGTGCTAAGGGCTGTAGAATAGTTTTTCGGTTTTTGTTGGTGCTGTAACCACACCGCTTCACTTTTCATATATCGTCCGAAAACCCATTTTGTTTTTAGTTTTACGATCGCAAATAGTAGATCAGGCTTATGTAAATCGACTTTGCCCTTAATATTTAAACCGATTTTACGCTCGATCACCCGCCTCTCCTTAAATTCTACTTTTTCATCCATTTTATGGTTATCATTTTGAACAAAGATAACCTTGAAAGTTTTCTCTACTACATTAAAATCTACAACTTTGCGAGCAATGTCCTCAATGCTTGTCCCCTCATAAATGACATCAATTCTTTCTTTTATAAATGGACTACGACTAGGTTCTATTTTTAGTGGACTTTCTAAAAAACTCAATGTCGTATCAAAACCAAATAAGGAGCGCATTTCTAACTGACATAAGGAAAGTTCATCCTCATGGTAGGAGTATTTATATAAATAGTACAGAGGCGTTTGAATAGTTTCAGCCAAACTAGTTCATCCTTTACAATCAAATTTTCTTTATTATACCATTGTGCCTACACAAAAAGACGCATGAGATTTTCTATGTGAAAATCCATGCGTCTGCTTATTTATACTGCGGAACAAAAATCATTCTTCACAGTAATGAGTTTAGTTTCTTTGATTAATCAATCTTCACCGGACGAATTCCCCAAATATCGTCTGCATATTCGCGAATCGTTCGATCGCTAGAAAAATTACCGGAGTGAGCGATGTTAATGATTGCTTTTTCATACCAGCTACTTTCGTTCCGATACGCTAAGTCGACTTGCTCTTGCGCTTTTGCATAACTATCGAAATCTTTTAAAACGAAATATTCATCGTTGTTTTGTAAAATTTGATAGTAGATGTCTTTAAATTCAACGTCGGTATGTCCGAAAAATCCTTCAAGAAGCTGGTCTAGGACGGTTTTAATTCGCTCGTTACAATTATACATTTGCCTCGCTGAATAGCCTCCATAGTTATAGAGGTTTAAGACTTCTTCAGAACTTAAGCCGAAAATGAATATGTTCTCATCGCCAACGTGTTCATGGATTTCGACATTCGCTCCGTCTAATGTTCCGAGTGTAAGTGCCCCGTTCATCATGAATTTCATATTCCCTGTTCCAGAGGCTTCTTTAGTAGCTGTAGATATTTGTTCACTAACATCAGCGGCTGGGATAATTTTTTCTGCTAAAGATACATTGTAATTTTCCAAGAATATGACTTTTATTTTATCATTAATTGTAGGATCATTATTAACGACATTGGCCACTGTATTAATTAACTTAATAATTTTTTTCGCAAAATAATAGCTTGGCGCTGCTTTCGCCCCAAAAATAAACGTTCTCGGGACGATGTCTAAATGAGGATTTTCACGTAGACGATTATATAAATGCATGATATGAAAAACGTTTAGCAACTGTCGTTTGTACGCATGCAACCGTTTGACTTGTACGTCAAAAATAGAATTTTCATCAATTTTAACACCTGTTTTTTTGTAAATCACGTTGGCAAGATTCAGTTTATTTTCGTATTTAATTTGTTTTAATTGCTGTTGAAATTCACGGTCAGATGCAAATTCAGTTAAACGACTGAGAATGTTTGGTTCATCAATCCAACGATTACCAATCGCATCTGTAATACGATTCGCTAAACTCGGGTTTGCCTTTAAGAGCCACCGTCGGTGAGTAATTCCATTTGTTTTATTATTAAATTTTTCAGGGAAAACGTCATAAAAATTTTTCATTTCACGACTTTTTAATATATCCGTATGAAGTTGAGCGACACCATTAACGCTAAAGCTGCCGACAATGGCTAAGTGAGCCATGCGCACTTGCCCATGAGCGATAATCGCTAACTCTTCGATGCGGGAAAACTCTCCAGGATACTTTTCCCATAGCTCACGACAAAAGCGTTCATTAATTTCCTCTATAATCATAAAAATTCTTGGCATCAACTCTTGAATCATTTCGGTTGGCCATTTTTCTAATGCTTCACTTAAGGTCGTATGATTTGTGTATGCAGCCGTTTTCGTTGTAACTTCCCAAGCCTCTTCCCAGCTGAAACCTTCATCATCCATTAAAATTCGCATCAGTTCAGGAACGATTAAAGCTGGATGTGTATCGTTAATATGAAGTGATATTTTTTCTGATAATCTATTTAAGCTTGTCGAATATTTTTCCTTATATCTATTTAAAATATTTTGAATACCTGCAGATACGAGAAAATATTGCTGCTTTAATCGAAGCTTCTTTCCTTCAATATGCGAATCATCTGGGTATAAAAACTCAGAAATCGATTCAATCGATCGTTTATAATCTAAAAACTTGTAATAGTTATTTAAGTTAGCGAATTGAATATTTGTATCGTTGACGACAGGTTCAGCACTCCAAAGACGAAGGGAGTTAACTGTTTGGTTATTAAAGCCGACAATTGGCACATCGTAAGGGATCGCTAGCACTGGTTCATAGTTTTTATGATGGAATGTTAACTTCCCTTCGATTTCATGAATGTCAACATGCCCTCCAAAACGAACTTGCACTGCTTCATTTGAACGTCGCACTTCCCAAACATAATCTTCTTTTAACCAGTAGTCGGGCAATTCAACTTGATGACCATCAATGATCTTTTGCTCAAATAACCCATACTTATAGCGAATGCCACAACCGTGCCCTGGAAATTGTTGTGATGCAAGCGAATCTAAGAAACATGCAGCTAAACGTCCTAAACCGCCATTCCCAAGTCCAGCGTCATGCTCTTGCTCAACAATTTGTTCAAAATCAAGA
>SKSA01000376.1 GCA_007118195.1 Anaerobacillus sp.
AGTTGCACCCGATCTACTACTTCAAGATCATAGCCTTTTAACCCTGTTATTTTTCTAGGGTTATTAGTGAGTAACTTCATTTTCCTTACGCCTAGATCTCTTAAAATTTGTGCACCAATCCCGTAATCACGTAAGTCAGGTGCAAATCCAAGCTTTTCGTTAGCTTCTACTGTATCGAAACCTTCCTCTTGAAGCTTGTACGCTTTCATTTTATTTAATAATCCAATCCCTCTACCTTCTTGACGCATATATAAAAGAATACCTTTTCCTTCTTTCTCTATTTGCTCTAAAGCAGAATGAAGTTGAGGTCCACAATCACAACGGAACGATGCGAAGACATCACCAGTTAAACATTCAGAATGTACTCGGACTAAAACAGGCTCATCTGGAGAAATCTCACCCTTAACTAATGCAATGTTTTCTTTGCCATCAACCAAATTTGAGAACCCGATGGCTTTAAATACACCGTACTCTGTAGGTAACGTAATTTCTACTTCGCGATTTACTAACTTATCTTTACGGTTCCGGTATTGAATTAAATCTTTTATCGTTATCATTTTCAAATCATGTTCATCAGCAATTTTACGTAAATCTGGAACCCTTGCCATTGTTCCATCTTCATTTATGATCTCACAAATAACCCCTGCCGGCTTAGCGCCTGAAAGCCTAGCTAAATCGACAGCTGCTTCTGTATGCCCCGCACGTCTCAGTACTCCGCCATCTTTAGCTACAAGGGGGAAAATGTGACCTGGTTTTTTAAATTCATTCCCCTTTGTTTTTTCGTCTACTAACGCCAAAATCGTATTAGAACGCTCATGAGCAGAAATCCCTGTTGTCGTTGATTCGTGATCGATACTTACTGTAAAAGCAGTACCATGCGGATCAGTATTATGATCAACCATTGGTAATAGTTCTAATTGTCTAGCTCTTTCTTCAGTAATTGGTGTACATACTAAACCTCTACCGTGAGTAATCATAAAATTAATGACTTCAGGTGTTGCCTTTTCTGCTAAAGCAACAAAGTCTCCTTCGTTTTCTCTATCCTCATCATCACAGACAATGACCATTTTCCCTTGCATTAAATCATAAATGGCTTCTTCAATCAGATTAAACATAAGATTACCTCCTAGTTATACTTACTGTTCCCCTTATTTTAAGAAAATCACAAGCTACTTATTTAAAACCATGCTCTTCAAGAAAGCTAGCTGTAAGTGTTGACTTATTTTTTCCCTCTTGAAACCTTTGTTGAATAAATTGTTCTATATACTTCCCAACCATATCACTCTCGATGTTAACGATATCTCCTGGTCCTTTTAAGCCGATAATTGTTTCAGAGAGTGTATGAGGGATAATTGAAATAGTGAAGGTATCTTCGGTCACCCCAAAAACTGTGAGGCTAGTACCATCAATGGCAATCGACCCCTTCATAATGATATATTTTCTTAATTCAGGAGCTACTTTTATTTCATAATAGACCGCATTATGTTGTCTCTCTTTTTTTACTATTTCACCTATTCCATCGACGTGTCCAGAAACAAAGTGCCCGCCAAACCTTCCACCTGCAGCCATTGCTCGTTCTAGGTTTACTTTTGAACCACGATTTAGATGCCTAAGACTTGTATTTCTAACTGTTTCCGGCATCATATCAACCGTAAATCTTTCTTTATCAAAGGATGTAACAGTTAAACAAACACCATTAACGGCTATACTATCTCCTAAGTGAACATCAGAAAGCAGCTTTTTTGAGTTAATCGTCATCACAATTGCCTCGCCAGATTGCTTTATTTGTTCAATAGAGCCTACCTCTTCAATAATTCCCGTAAACATATTATTCCCCCTTTAGGACTGAAACAATTTTAAGATCTTGCCCTAATTGTGTAACCTCTTTTATCGTTAAGTGAAGTGAATCTTCTAAGTTCGAAATACCTATCCCCGAAAACGAAGTCGGGGCTTCGCTTCCACCGATGAGTTTTGGAGCAATGTAAGTAATCACTTCATTTATACACTTTGAGCGTAAAAAGCTATCATTAACAGTGCTTCCACCCTCGACAAATAAAGAGGTAATGCCGCTATCTCCCAAATGCTGTAAAAGTTGTTCTACTTTAATTTTATCTTGGATGAGATCGATCACTTTTACCCCACATTTTATTAGTTGTTCTTTTTTTACTAGCGGAGCATTACTAGTAGTAAAAATCCAGGTTTCGGCTTCTTTATCAGTTACAACTTTTGAATCGATAGGTGTACGAAGTTGGTGATCTAAAATAACCCGTATCGGATTATTGCCACCAGTTTTTCGTCTAGTTGTTAAGCTTGGATTATCTGCAAGAACAGTACCAACACCAACTAAAATAGCATCATGCTCATGCCGAAGCATATGAACATCTTCCCTGGCCACCTCACCTGTGATCCACTTACTTTCCCCAGTAGAAGTCGCAATTTTTCCATCAAGGCTTGTTGCCGTCTTTAAGGTTACGTAAGGTGTTTTAGTTTTAATATAATGGAAAAATATTTTATTTAGGTCTATCGCTTCTGTCTGTAAAACACCAACTTCAACCTCAATATTGGCCTCTTTAAGCATTTTAATCCCATTTCCGGCTACTAATGGATTAGGGTCAAGTGTGGCAATAACCACTCGCTTAATTCCTCTTTCAATAATTAATTCAGCACATGGAGGTGTTTTTCCATAGTGGCTACAAGGTTCCAGTGTTACATAAATGGTTGCCCCTTTTGCATATTCACCCGCCATATGTAACGCATGAACTTCAGCATGCTCTGTTCCTGCCTTTAAATGTGCCCCCATCCCAACGACTTTACCATTACTCACAACAACCGATCCTACCATCGGGTTCGGAGACGTCTGCCCTTTTGTACTTTCAGCTAGTTGCAATGCTAATCTCATATAAGATACATCATTCATTTTCAGTCAATTCCTTTTACGAAATTTAGTTGTTACTAAAAGCCTTTCATTTACTAAACACATAAAAACCCTAAAGACAGAGGGTCTTTAGGGATAAAAAGCATTATCAAATAAACAGGTATTGGCTACATTTTTTTCATAAACTAATCTAGGTTGCTAAAATAGCGAATAGGTAAGTTTATAAAACTGTCTGAAATCGTCACTTTTCAACAGTAGCAAATGTATATTACACCCATTAATTACACAATACCTTCTCCCATCCAGACTTTACTGTCGGCTTTGGTTTCTCACCAAATCCACCGCTTTACGAAATACGTAAAACGGGTCACGGGCTTAGAAGCATAGGCTTCATCACCGCCGGTTGGGAATTTCACCCGACCCCGAAGGTAGTTAACGAAGTACAGTTAAAGATCTGTACTTAATTACCACAATATTTAATTGTTTAATTTATTATATCACATAAGAAGCGAAGATTGTCTATCTTAACGTCGAAAATTGTTACAAAAACTTGTCTAAGAATTACCTTTGCGACAAACCCTAACTAACTCCTTTAAACTATTTACATCCAAAACCTTCATGACGATATTCCGTCACCAAAGCTACTGACCTCAATTACGTCATGAGATACATCTTAGAATTTACTTCATGCAGCTTTGCGACGAGGAAGCCCGCTTCGAAGCGTTACTAGCAGACGCAGGAGCATCGTTCACGAAATCATCCGCCTTTTTTCATACAAAACGCTCATGACGATTTACTCGTCACCATTAAGAACGAAAAATGTCAGTCACCAGCAAATACTAAATAAAGACTTGGTAATTTCCGCCTCTTTACTTAGTATTTAAGCTAGCGAT
>SKSA01000153.1 GCA_007118195.1 Anaerobacillus sp.
GTTTAATGTCAACAGGGCGGTCTAGCTTCTCCTCTAACTCAGCAGTTAGTTTATTAATCGCGGTTTCCATCTCACCTTCGGATTGAGAAGGAATTAAGCCAATTGTAAATACATCTCCTGCTTTTTGTTCCTCGTTACCACAAGCAGTAACAAATAATATAAGTGCAAAAAATATAGCTATAAGTTTTTTCTTCACTTTCATCACCTCGATAATTATTAGTAATCTTTGAAATAACAAATTATTATTAAGATACCATGAAATTTATAAAATTACTAATAGAAAAACCTAGAAGAAGAGAAAAATATAAAAGTCGAATAGTATCTAGGGTTGTCAAGGAAGTTAGGTATAAGGTATTATTAATATGGTAGTTTTTTGGGACAATGTGAGAGTTGATTTTTCTCTTAGCTATGTTGGATGAAATGGAATATTAAAGTTCACCATAAAAGTTTTAAAAACAGGTAATTTTATATTTTAATTAAATAACTAAAAGGAGGTAATAGATTGAAACTTAAGCTTTTATTTATAAGTTTACTTTTTACAACTGTATTTATAGCAGGATGTAGTGTAACTAAAGAACAAGCGATTGATTATGCCAAGGAAACATTTGAAGCCGAGGTAGTTACAGAACCTAAAGAGCCGAATCGAGAAACAGAGTTATTCAGTTACTTTTTACCTCCCGGATTAAATGTTAAAGAAGCATCTGAAAATAATCTTATTTTATCTAGAGGGAACCAAATATATCTTGTTTTTTCTAATCCAGCGGAAGATAATTTTAGTACAGTAAATTATGAACAAGACCATGCAATAGAAGAACAAGCGATTTTAACAGAGACATTTACTAGTGAAGAAGCTTTTAGTTATATTATTGTGGCACCATACGATAAGGACGAATATAAAGTGATCGTCGGTATAGGTGGAGAAAAAGGAACAACGATTTCAAACAAAGGAAATATAAGAAGTAGTGTTGAAACGATTATAGACGTGATCAAATCTGTTACGTACGAATAAGCTGGGAGAGGAAAGCATTATGCTTTCCTTATTTTTTTGATAAAAAAGTACATAATGAGTGTAAATCGAATTTTTATAGGTAGGTGTTTTGAGTGAATGAATTTTTACGTAAAAAAGGCGTTGAGCTTTCATTAAAAACGTATTTTGTTACAGCCTTAAGCTTCATGGCTCTCGGTCTTTTTTCTTCATTAATTATCGGGTTGATTATCAGAACCGCTGGCCAGCAGTTTGGAATACAGTTTTTCATCGACATGGGGCAACTGGCCATGGATTTAATGGGACCGGCTATTGGGGTTGCCGTTGCTTATGGACTAAAAGCACCAAGACTTGTTCTTTTTTCAGCCATCGTTGCTGGAGCTGCAGGCGCACCACTTGGCGGTCCAGCAGGTGCGTTTTTAGCTGCACTTTTTGCAACGGAAATTGGAAAGCTAGTATCACAAGAAACACGTTTAGATATTATCGTTACTCCTTTTGTAACGATCGCTACTGGGTTTACTGTAGCATCTACGATTGGACCTATTATTGCAGATGGGATTACAAGTTTTGGGCAACTAATTATGTGGGCAGTAGATCGTCAGCCATTTTTAATGGGGATATTAGTCGCTTTACTTATGGGCCTTGCGTTAACAGCACCAATCTCTAGTGCTGCGATTGCCTTTATGCTAGGTTTAGAAGGTCTTGCTGCTGGGGCTGCTACAGTAGGTTGTGCCGCACAAATGATTGGTTTTGCAGCTAGTAGTTATCGCGAAAACGGTTTTTCTGGATTTGTAGCTTTAGGTATAGGTACGTCTATGTTACAAATTGGGAATATTATGAAAAACCCACTTATACTCATCCCTCCTACAGTAGCAGGAGTAATTTTAGCCCCTTTTGCTACGATTGTCTTTCAATTAGTAAATAATCCAGCAGGAGCTGGGATGGGAACAAGCGGATTTGTTGGGCAAATAATGACATTTACAGAAATGGGTTTTACTTGGAATGTTGCATTTGCCGTTTTACTACTTCATTTTATTGGGCCTGCTGTGATAAGCTTATTACTGTCAGAGTGGTTTAGAAAAATTGGCTTAATTAAATTTGGGGATATGAGAATTGAAAAGTAAGGGGAGATCGTAGTGAAATCATTACAATCGAAAGAAATGTATTTAGATGAAATTAAAGAAGGTTTATCTGTCGTTATGTTTTCAGCTAATTGGTGTCCGGATTGTGTCGTCATTGAACCGGTGTTACCAGAAATTGAAGAAAAATTTTCTGAGTTTACGTTTTATTATGCTGACCGAGATCAGCTGATTGATTTATGTGCTGAGCTAGATATTTTCGGTATTCCTAGTTTTATTGCCTACAAAGATGGCGAAGAGGTAGACCGTTTTGTTAGTAAGGAGCGTAAAACTCCAGAGGAAATCGAGAAATTTCTTCAAGAAGCTCTCGATAAATAAATAGAAGATAGAAAGGAGGTGGCTTTAGTGCTATCTCTTTTTTGTGTAGTTGGTTTGTTGGTTAGTGGCTAGTTGGTTAGGATCCTCGCCCGCCTTTTCCCTATTAGATTGTGACGGTAAATCTTCATGAGCTAAATGGTCTTGAATGTCAACTAACGACAAACCCACAAACCAACTAATCAACTAGATGAATTCAGATAAGAGCTATCTTTTTGAAGTAAGTAATGATCGTGTTAAAATAAATAGGTAAATTAAAAAAGGAGGCTTTTTTAAGATGAAGCCATTACAGTTAAAACGAGAGCTAGAAAAAAGGTTAGCAGCTCCTGATAGAAGTTTTTCCTATGATAGAGATGAGCAAAAATTAAGAATAGAAAATACAACAGTTAATAAAGGTGTGACCCTCTCCGTTTCGAAACTTGCTGCCAAGTGGGAAACGCAAAAGGAAGCGGCTGTTACAGAAGCCATTCATTATGTTGAAGAAGCATTACAAGCGATGGCAACCCCAATTACACTTAGTGGGCATGAGAAAAGGATTTTTCCGGTAATACGTTCAACGTCCTTTCCTACTCACGCAAATGACAAGGAATTGTTATGGGAAGAGCATACTGCTGAAACGAGAATTTATTATGCAATTGATCGTGGAACTACATTTTCATTAGTGACAAAGGAAATGATCGAAAAAGAAGAGATCAGTCTAGTAAAAATCAAAGAAATAGCGATGTTTAATGTTCGTTCATTAAAAACAAACGCAAAACGAGATGAAGTCGCTGGTAATACATTTTATTTTATTAATTCAAACGACGGTTATGACGCCAGTAAAATTTTGAACGAACAACTATTAAAACATTATGAAAACAATGCAGACGGTGAGTTAGCAGTGGCTGTTCCTCACCAAGACGTTTTAATCATTGCTGATATTAAAAATGAAACAGGCTATGATATTTTAGGCCAAATGGTGTTTCAATTTTTCTCAAATGGTCGAACTCCAATTACTGCTCTTCCTTTTATTTATGAAAAAGGCAATTTAGAACCAGTTTTCATTTTAGCGCAAAAAAAACCAAAAGAAGAATAAGATGATAACTCACTTTTTATGAGAGACTGACATTGTGTTATTGTGTAGTCTCTCTATTTTTTGTATAGAAAAGTTGGACAGTTGAGATCGATCGCTTTTTCCATATTAGATTGTGAAGGGATACGTCATGAACGTTTTGTATGTAAATACATTTATGCTGGCCGAGTTTTTCGAGCGAGCCTCTAAAATTCGTTAGAAGTTTACAGCGAAGCGAGAGAACTTGGCCAGCATTTACATTCTAGATGGTGACGGCA
>SKSA01000026.1 GCA_007118195.1 Anaerobacillus sp.
AATTCTATAATAATCTATTTTGTATGGAACATCCCATTCTTCCATACATAGAATATATTGGCTGCCCAAATGAAACAGTTGCACGGGCTGTTAGTTTTTTGGACGTATATTTATTTTTTGGAGTGATTATAGTGTCTCTAAGTAGCTTCGAACAAATTAATTGTTATTTATCAGATAAAAATGGAAATATATTAAATCCATATGAGCCTAACGCTATTTTTTTCACTGAAATTTCTTCTCCAAAAAAACGACTGCAAAGAATAGCCAAGCTCCCATCAGGAGAAACGGTTAATCTTAATAAAGTAAAAATCCTAATTAAAGGTTATATTACTGTTTTCACTAAAAAGAAAAAACTCTCTAATCCTATACCCTTCAGTGTAATGAAACGACTTTATCTTTGTGCCCCAATCGGTACAACTTTAAGCTTTACGGTAAAAGATTTCAATTGTTGGGCGATCCCAGCATACACTACGAACAAATCAGTTACCCAGCAAATAAAAATCTTTATTAGCTTCGACACAATCGTTGATGTTGAGAAAAATGTTAATCTCATCATTACAGCGAAACATACAGAACCTTTACCGGCAAATGAAACTAATCATCATTGCATTAACATAAATAAAATTTACGATTCGGTGTATTTTCAAAGTGACATTACTGTACATTATAAAGGAACACAAGAAATACCAATAACAGCTTATGTTTATCAATATAATACTTTATCTGATGGGATCAAAAAAACTTATACGAACGCTGATGAGTTAACGATGTATAGCGATAAAGGTATTCCTGATCCAAACGACGTTTCTTATTTTAACGTATTCATTAATAGCGTATTGCAGCCAAAGACGAATTATACAATTGAAAAAGGACTACTCACATTGCAAACAGAGGATGTTCCTCAAAGAGGAGCTTCCATTATTATTAAGTTTATTACTTATATAGATTCCGAGGGTGAACTTTTAAAAGTAAAAAATATACAATTTAATACACCTTCAGATGGAGTGAAGAAAAGTTTTACAAATGATGATGAAATAAAGATATATGGTAGTAAAGGTATTCCCGCCCCAAAAGATGTTTCTTATTTTAATCTTTTCATTAATGGTGTATTACAACCGAAAAAAAATTATAAAGTTGAGGAAGGGCTACTAACATTAACAACTGAAGATGTCCCACAAAAAGGAGTACCCATCACCCTCGAATCAGTAATTGTATATTTATATTATAGTCACGAGCACCTTGATGGAAAAACGTATCAATATAATACAATATCTGACGGTGTAAAAAATAACTTTACGAATCAAGACGAACTTACGATCTATGGTAATCAAGGGATTCTCGACCCTAATCAAGTGTCTTTAATTAACCTTTATATTAACGGCATTATCCAACCATACACTAATTATACCGTTAAAAAGGGAAGCCTCAATCTAAACACTGAAGACATTCCTTTAAAGGACACAACCATCTCATTACAGTTTATTACTGTTTTTAGACAATCAAGTATATAAACCTATTTTACTTTTAAAAGGCATTACACCTATTACCAAGGCCTCTTTATTCGAATACACTATATTGTACAAATATATAATGAGAGGATTTGATTATTATGCCACTAAAAATTATGAAACTGTTAGTCACTGCAACAACGACTACGGCAACCGATGCAAAACCAACAGTTACTAGATTTTTCTATAATGTACCAGAAGATGAAGGTGAAGGGACGTTAGCGATCGATGCGGCTGATTTTTCCGATGATACTGGCGCAGCGGTAACTGAATTACCTGCATTATCAGGTGATAACTCTTACTACAATGTGTATATTAACGGTGTTTTACAAATGAACAATATTAGTACCTATACTTCAGGTGCGAGTTTGACAGGTAAATTAGAAATTACCATCGGTGCAACAGAAACGATTTTAGAAGATACTGCGATTGTCCTAGAAGTAGCTAATTTCGCTCCAAATTCTCAATCTTCAACAGATGTAATTACGTAAATGAAATTTAGCTACAACAAACTTAAAAAGGTAAAATAGCAAAATGAAAAGGAAGTACAAATCACTATGTACTTCCTTTCATTTTCCTATTTTAATCATGATTGTTATTATTTAACTTCGCAAAATTCCCCAACCAATACTAAAGACCTATCCAATCTGCTCTTCTTGATCTCGTCTTCTAATCTCTTCTTCTCGCAATTTTTCTTCTTTATCTCGAATTCTATGCGCTAGACGACTTGACGCATTCGCTGCTATACTGCAAATTAAATCATCTAAAAATGTGTTGATCTGATTTCCTTTTTTATCTAACTCTTTAATAATCCCAATCTTTTCTTTATCTAAATAGCCAAAAGTCGTTACTGCTATACTTCCATACCCAAACACACTACCTAGCGCGATCGTTTCATCAACGCCAAAAAGACCTTCATCCATAGCGACAATCGATTGTAATGGCTCAGATAACTTTCCTTGTTCGGCTAATTTATCTAACTCAACACCTACTAAAATCGCATGTTGAATTTCTCGTTTTCCTAAAACAGCATCTACACTTTTTACACACTCTTCAATCGTTAAAGTGTCTGTATAAGCTACTTGCATCTTATAAACGACTTCAGCAATATCTAGTAATTCCACTCCTCGTTCAATCAGTAAATCCCTTGCTGCTTTTTCAACTACATGACAATGTACTGGTTCTTGATATTTCATACAACCTCTCCTCTGTCCATTTCTGAGTCAATCTTTCCTATTTTACCATATTATATGCAACTCAACATATCATTCTACTTTACGTGAGTGAATTGCATAAGTTAATATTTCGTTTTTGAAAATAAAACATGTTATATTAAACATATGAACAATGTATCATCGTTAAGGAGGTTTATACAAAAAATGAAAGGCAACATTACTGACAATTACATCGATAGTCGTTTTTTACAAGAAAAAATAAATATGAAAATATATTTACCAGAAAACTACTCTCCACTTTATACGTATCAACTACTTATTGCTTTAGACGGTGATGATTATTTACAAAAAGGGAAGCTACCAACGTTAGCTAGTGAGCTCATCGAAAATAAAGAAATGGAACAAACGATCATTGTGATGCTTCCGTATCATTCGGTAGAAGATCGCTATGAAAAATATCACCCAAATGGCACAAAAAACAAGCAATTTATTCGTTTCCTAGCTGAAGAATTAGTTCCTTTTATCGAGGAGAGCTATAAAACATATGAACTCCCTTCGGCGCGCACATTATTAGGAGATTCTCTAGCTGCTACTGTAAGCTTACATTCAGCTTTCGAATATCCATATACATTTGGACAAGTCATTGCTCAATCTCCTTATATAAATGCGACAACAATGGAGAAGCTTCAATCAATCCGTCATTACGAAATGCTACGACTTTATCACGTCATTGGTAAAAAAGAAACTTCTGTTGAAACGACAAAAGGAAATACAAAAGATTTCTTAACACCTAACCGCGCATTCTATGAATTATGTGAGCAAAAAGGAATCGACGTGTTTTATGACGAATTTAATGGAGAGCATACTTGGTTATATTGGCAACAAGACTTAAAACGGGCACTTTCACGGATGCTGTCATAACCACTTTTTTGCTATAATAAAAAGATAAATTTATTATTAATTTAGGAGGGAACGATCATGAAATACGGAATAGCTATTTTTCCATCAAAACAACTACAAGATGTTGCTAATTCTTTACGTAAGCGCTACGATTCTCATTACGCACTAA
>SKSA01000268.1 GCA_007118195.1 Anaerobacillus sp.
AAAACCCATTTGTAAGTAGTCTCGAAATCCCTGAAGATTACTCACAAATTGATCGTAACAATAATGGCATTTCTGACCCTCTTGATATCGTCAACTCAGCTCGAAAGGAAGTTGAGCAACGAACAAGATATGAAAGTAATTACTATGCTGATGGCTATCCGCCTGAAGATGAAGGGGTTTGTACAGATGTTATTTGGCGAGCATTATTTGCGATCGATGTTAATTTAAAAGATTTAATGGATGAGGATATTTATCATTTCACTGAATTATATCCAAGGGTCAACGGAAATCCTGAACCGAACATCGACTTTAGAAGGGTACCAAATCAATATGTATTTTTCGAAAGACACGCTGATTCACATACAACAGAACTAATACCGGGGGATGTTGAAAATTTAAGACAGTGGCAACCGGGTGATATTGTCTTTTTTCTTGAAGGCTTTCATCATGTAGCGATCATTTCTGATAAAAGAGCAAAAGATGGCACACCGTATATTATTCATAATAATCCACCATTTGCTGCGGAAATTAAGTTAACATCAATATCGAATCCAATAGCAGGACATTACCGTTGGCGTTATGAATAAACAAAATCATGGGGACGGGGCTTTCTGCTTGAGCGAATGGGGAGTTAAGTGGCAGGCACGGATACAATAAATTGTTTATTTTTATTCCTGCGCTTGCCCGGGAAAGTATAGAAAAAAGAGCGCTCCATTTTGCGCTCTCAGACTACCCGCAAACACTCGCATACGTCGTTGTTCATTTATAATTTTATATTTCTAAACCACTGACAATATGTTTTCTTAATACTTTAAAAGCTGACGAGCCTGTTGCGTGTCCTTTATTTATAACTGTTAAGTTTTCACTCAAATAGATACTATACTCATTTTCAAAATATACGACTTGATCATGTTTACTTAACAAGGCAAATACATTTTTATTATCTACTTTCTTAAAATCAGCCGTAAAATCTAATATCTCTTTCACTTTCTCAGAGTTTTCTTTGGCAAAAGTAGATATCATACCTGAATAAGCTGATTCTAGCAAAGCTTGTGCCATCTTTGTGCCACTTAATAACGGCTTATACACATCAGCACTATTAAAATACGTATGATGTAAGTTAGTTGAAAAGCCACCTAAACTAACTCCTGTTAAGATTACTGATTTGTCAGTATTGTTTTTGGAATATTGGACTAAACTTTCCATTAATTGAACTGAAGTTGAGAGCATTGCAACGTACTTATCCAATGTATGAATGTTATTTAAAAATTCTTTGATCTTTCGATGAAAAGGAGCTCTAATCAAAATAAGGTTAGCATTGATATTCTCTTTATGTATTGGGAAAATTTTTTTAAAGCCATAGTCAAAGGGGATCTCTGCAGCTCCATGATGATAGATAATTGTAGGATAATTCTTTCCTTTCCATTGAGCAACTTTAAAAGCAGTATCAAAGTCTCCTGCCAGTGTACTTACCTTAAATTCATAAAGACCGACTCCGTTAATTTCAGGAAGCTGAATAGAAATAGCTTTAATATTTTTTTTCAATGACTTACTTTCAATACTATCACGAAAATATTTCGATTTTTTAAATGCCATAGATGAAGCACCTAAACTTACCTTGTCTACGATTTTGTGAATACTCATTGAATTCTCCCCTTTTATATGAATCTCTTATAAATTCCATTATATATTTAAATTCCCTAACTATTTCGATATTTTGTAGAAAAATTGTTAAATAAACTGTCCCCTAATTGTTAGACACCATCCATGGCGCTTTTAAACATGTCGAAAAAGGGCAGTGAAACATGACTTTTCGGGAAGAGATAGCCCAGCATTACTTCTTTCGAACAGGGAGTTATATTGTAATAGGAATTAGCTTGGCAATCAGAAAACTAGTTACTTTTTATTTAAGATAATCTAAAATATATATACTTAATGAATTTCATAATTCAATATTATCGCCATTAAGTAACTATATGTAGTTGCGTAAAGCGCTCGCAACTACATATAGTTTGATACGGCTCAGTTTAGGTGATTATGAAATTCACTCACTAACTATATTAATTTTAAAGCGAGGTAGAATAATGAAAGTAAAAGTTACGGATTTACCACACGTTGGAAAAAAAGTCACCCTAATAACTGCAAAAAAAGAAAAGATTAATATTATCTCTCATTTTTGTGGAAAGCGAGATTTATATTTTTCCGAGCACGAAGACGACGATGAAGCTGACTATGCAGTTGAACTCTCATCTCAAGAAACTCGCGAGTTTGGTGCTCAACTTTTAGGAGCAACATATCAACCAGCCGACCAAGAACAGGTAAAACTTATCAAGGGAAAACTAGTCATGGAGTGGTTCGACGTAGGTAAACATAGCAAATTTGTAAACAAAACAATATCGGATTCAAACATTCGTCAGCAAACCGGTGTTTCGATTATCGCAATCACACGTGGTGATGACACGATCATAACTCCAGCACCGGATGAAGTTATAAAGGTGGGCGACACATTGATGGTCGCAGGCAAACGTGAACATATCGACGCATTCGAAGAGTTAGTGGGTGCAAAATAATGTTTACAGATTTTCCTATTATTTTGAATGCGGGAATATTATTTTTACTGCTATTTATTGCAGGTTTCATAGGAGTTAAAGTGAAAATACCGAATGTAATTATTTATATACTATTAGGTATTGTAGTGAGTGGTTTTTTCGTGGATTTAAAGTTACTACATGTAACAGGTGAAATAGGGATCATTCTACTATTTTTCTTACTAGGTTTGGAATTCCCAATTAAAAGACTTGCTCAAATAGCAAAAAAAATCGCACCTGCCGGTATTTTAGATGTCGTCTTAAATTTAGGTGTGGTTATGGCGATTTGTTTGTTATTTGGGTTAGACTTTTTAACGGCATTTATTATTGGTGGTATTACATACGCAACGAGCAGTTCCATTACTGCTAAAATGTTAGAGAGTAATAAACGTATGGCAAATACCGAGAGTGAGTTTATGTTAGGGATTTTAATTTTTGAAGATATTGTTGCACCTATCGTCGTCGCAGTTTTAGTAGCGTTGACAGCAGGTGCTGCTTTAGGGGCATTTGAACTCAGTATGGTATTTACAAAGATTATTGTGATGACGATAGTCGCTATTTTATTAGGGGTATTTGTATTTAGTAAGTTAGCTGACTTTTTTGACGCCTATATCAATAGTGATGTCATGATTTTGTTACTCGTCGGCTTAGCATTAAGTTACGGTGGGTTAGCACTTCACCTCGGTTTATCGGAAGTACTAGGCGCATTCTTAATTGGAATCACGCTAGCAGAAGTGAAGAGACCAGAACCGATCGAACATTTACTTTTACCGATGAAAGACTTATTATTACCGTTATTTTTCCTTTACTTTGGTACAACGATCGAATTTGGTGAGATCCCAATGTTAGGATTATTAATTACGTTAGTACTATATACAATAGTAGCGAAGGTGATCGTTGGTATCGTTGGCGGTAAATGGTACGGTTTATCTAAGAAACTTGCATTCAAAGCAGGGTTATCATTAGTAGCAAGAGGGGAATTTTCCGTGATCATAGCGAGTTTAGCAGTCGGAAGTTTAGCTCTATTTGGCGGTATCTACATTTTAATCGTCGCAACAATAGGAATCATTTTATTCCAACTAGCACCAAAACTAGCAGACAAAATATATGGTAAAAAGAAACCAAAACAAAAGATTGCTATACCGAGTTAAAA
>SKSA01000377.1 GCA_007118195.1 Anaerobacillus sp.
AAAAGAACGAGCAATTTCCTTCTCTTCGCTGTAAACTTCTAGCGAATTTTAGAGGCTCGTTCAGGAAATCACTCGTTCTTTTTTCATACAAAACCGTCATGACGTAGCAACGTCACCATCTAGAATGTAAATGCTGGCCGAGTTCTCTCGCTTCGCTTTAAACTTCTAACGAATTTTAGAGGCTCGCTCGAAAAACTCGGCCAGCATAAATGAATTTACATACAAAAATAGAAGGGGGCTGTCCCATAAGTGTCACCAGGCAAAACTTACTAAATATAGACGTATAGATTTATTATCCGTCTATATTTAGGTACCTAACGGTGTCTGACACTTTGTTTTGGAACAGCCCCATAGTTTAAAAACAGATAGAAACATCATTGAAGGAAAATTTTCTTAAAATGGCATAAAACGTGCATAAAAACGATCGCGAAGATATGGGATTTGTAAAACACCTGATATCGCTAAACGGCGAATCCAGCTAGTTTGTAGTACTGTATTCACTATCCGATAACGATACTGATAAATAAAAAAGGCAGATACTAGCGAAATTAACATTGTCATTAACAAGTTGTTGTTATTGTTATTATTAAACATTTACGTCACCTCTGTTATACTTTTTGAATAATGGGCTAATTTTATTCTTAACTTTTATACAAAACTCTCATGTCGATACATCGTCACAGTCTAAAATACGTACTTAAACAGGTTCGCTATTTGCTTAAATTAACACTTAATTTAGCTGATCTTCATGAAAAAAGAGTCTAACCAATAATTTTGGTATAGACTCTTAACTGAGTGAATTTCATAATTACCTAAATTGAGCCATATCAAACTATACGTAGTTGCGAGCGACTTAACGCAACTACATATAGATACTTAATGGCGGCAATATTGAATTATGAAATTCATTAAACTCTACTTTTTATTTAATTGGACCCATTGCATCTTTTAAAACTTGTGCAGATTGATGGAGCTTTTCTTTTTCCTCATCATTTAAGCTAAGTTCGAGTACTTCTCTAATTCCACCACTATTAACGATCGCAGGTACTCCTATATAAATATCGTCTAATCCATACTCACCTTGGAGTAAAGTAGATACTGTTAAGATGGAGTTTTCGTTACGTAAAATAGCTCTCGTTAAACGTACTAACCCCATCGCAATCGCATAATGAGTTGCACCTTTTCGGTCAATAATATGATACGCAGCATCGCGAACGTTCACAAAGATTTCGTCAAGATCATCTAATGACCTTCCTTCTTTATGATCCTCAAAATAACTTAAAATTGGACGTCCACCAATATTGGCATGACTCCATACAGGAAGCTCAGTATCTCCATGTTCTCCCATTATATAAGCATGAACATTTCGAGAATCTACATTGAAATATTGACCTAATAAAAATCTGAAGCGTGCAGTATCAAGAATTGTCCCAGAACCAATCACTCGTTCCATCGGTAGCCCTGAATACTTCCATGTTGCATATGAAAGAATATCAACTGGATTGGTCGCAATGATGAAGATCCCATCAAAGCCACTCTTCATCACTTCTCCAACAATGGTTTTAAATATTTTTGCATTTTTTTCGATTAAATCTAATCGTGTTTCTCCAGGTCCTTGATTTGCTCCCGCTGTTATAACTACAATATCAGCATCTTTACAATCAGAATATTCTCCTGCCCAAATTTTCATTGGTGAACCAAATGGCATGCCATGATTCAAATCCATCGCATCACCTTCAGCTTTTTCTTTATTTAAATCAATAAGTACCATTTCATCGGTAATACCTTGGTTAAGTAATGCAAATGAGTAGCTTGATCCTACAAACCCTGTTCCAATTACAACCACTCTTGTCGTTTTGTTCTGTTCCAAAAAAACTTCCACCTTTCAAGACTAAAATTTTGTACTAGACTTTTTGACGTATGATATTGATTTTACATGATAAATAAAATGACAAACTAAATGAAAGCGATCACTATTATGGCAACTTTATTACAATTTACACTCCAATGTACCTTGCATAAATTGTTTTTGCCCTCGTAATATCTTCAGTACCTTGAACTAGCGTTCTCCCATCAGGAAACAAGACGAGTTTTTCACCTTCGGGTAACTCAGCACGAACTAAAAATGGTGTCTTAGAAACTTTGGCTACTTTCGCTAATTTCTCTGCCCATTCATCTAAATCTAATTGGTTCCCCATATTGATTTGTACGGTTTCTCTCCCACAAAGAGAAGTCACGGTTTGTTCTTTCTCCCCTTGTAAAGCTGGATATTGCTCTAAACTACATGTAGGACAATTATCCTTCTTCTTGGAAAATTTCATTTCATACATATGATGCTTCCAAACATCGAAAGTTATTAAACTTTTCCGTTGTACTTCAAAGTTTCCTGTTAAGTATTTTAGTGCTTCAATCGCTTGAAACGAAGCAACAATATCAACCACAGGCGAAAGTACCCCGATCGTATCACACGTTTGTCCAGATGAATTGCCTCCACCAATAAAGCAGCGCAAGCAAGGAGTAACTTCTGGAACGAAAATTGCTGACATACCTCTTGAGCTTACTGCACCACCATAAACAAATGGGATTTTTGCCTTGTAGCATGCATCATTAATCAAAAAACGGGTTTGAAAATTGTCAGTGCCATCTAGTACAAGGTCAATACCATCCATTAATTCATTTATATTTTGTAATGTTACATCAGCGACTATTCCTTCTACCACGACATCTGAGTTAATTTTCTGTAAACGCTTTTCGGCTGCTATTGCTTTTGGTAATGCTTCTAATACATCATCTTCATCAAATAGTAATTGTCGTTGTAAATTACTCTTTTCTACATAATCACGATCGACAAAGCGGACATGACCAACTCCTGCACGAACAAGATGGTTAGCAAGCACTGTTCCTAGTGCTCCCATCCCTACAATCAACACTTTTTTTGTTAGTAATTGTCGTTGCCCTTCTTCTCCAATCGGTTGAAATAATATCTGTCTAGAATAACGATCAATATTTTCCATCTATGATCCTCCAAACGTAATTTATGTATTACTGATTATTTTTTGAATAGGGATATCGAAATTCTCTTTAGGGAGATCATCGACCAATTGAAAGTCGAATGCAAGTGAAATCGTCATGTTAGCATAGTCCATTAAATAACGATCATAATATCCACCACCAAAACCAATCCTGTAACCATGTTCGTCAAAAATAAGCCCAGGAACGATAAGCAAGTCAATCTCACTTTTCTCTACAAAAGGTGTCATAGTAATGATCGGTTCTTTCAATGAATAAAAGCTATCCTCTACCTCTTGAAAAGAATTGATCTGATAAAATTTCAGTTCTTTCTTTTCAGGAAAACATTTTGGTACAACTATTCGCTTTTTTTCTTCCCAACCCGCTTCAATAATCGATCTAGTATCTACCTCTCGATTGGTTGAAATTGTTATTCCAATCGTTTTTGCTTCTTTCCATTCTTTACTTCTTAATAGCTTCTTTTTTAACTCGTAAGAAAATGTTTGATAATCATCATCATTCATTTGCTTTAAATTATCTTTCATTTTTTCTCGAAGTTGTTTCTTCTTATCCATCTCATCACCTAAAAATATCGACTTGATTGTGTTGCTATCTTAAATTCAATAACATATCCACTTTTGTTTGTAAAAAAAAGTAAGCAGAAAAGTCTGCTTACTTAGTTTCGCGATGCAAAGTCATTTTTTTTAATCTTGGGCTATATTTTTTTAACTCAAGACGATCAGGGTTATTACGTTTATTTTTAGTAGTGATATAGTTACGATCACCTGTTTCTGTACAAGCTAATGTAATGTTTACGCGCATCCGTTATCCCTCCAAACATGCTTTTCTTCAATCATACTTTTAAATAATAGCAAAATTACGCTAAACAATCAAGCATTTATTTCATGCTTAGTTTGAACAACTTTCTAATGCTTCATTTGTATTATTGATACAATGTACTACATTAAGTTGCATCCATAGATTTTCATTGATTATATCACTATCATTACTTCCATTACATAACCAAAAGTAAGCATTCATTTTTTCATTCGCCTCTATCGTGCCCTCTAAACTGAAAATACTCATCGAATCTCCGTAAGAAAAGGGTTGTATCATGAGTTGACCATCCTTCAAACCATCGCATACATCAAAGTCAGTACAATATTGAACAATTCCACGTTTGTTTAAAACCCCATTTAATAATAAATATTGATCTTTATAAGAACGAACCATTGCTTGAGCAGATGGTGCATAAAACGTTACACTATCATCAGCTTTATTAGTAAAGTTTTGACTAATAAATAATTTAATATCTCTTTGTTTATTCATTAAATTATTTATAGTAATGTCTTGAAGCATCGTACGATTATAATATTTTCTTTCCACTGTAATCGATAGGTTTTCGTTGCTGTTTATAAAAATTTCAGTTTCATTTTTTTTTACATTTTTACTGTGTAACCAATTTTCTGATTCTAACCAAGTAAAGGTACCATCAACCCAAACACCATATTTAACTTCATTTATTTCCTCATGTAAACAGTATCGTTGCTTCATTTTTTCCACCTACCGTTTCTTAAACTTTTAAAAATTGTGAATTCTCCAGTTAGAATTTACTGATTGTTGATTGGATTTGTTTTTCTCTAGTATTATTGATGTATGAACAATTGCCGCCTCACTAATTCCTTTGTTTGGCCATACCTTTACTTCTGGTTGAACCATTGCATTTGCTGCTATCGTACAATTTTCTCCTATTACAGAAGCTTCAAAAAGTGAAACTGAATTCTCTAGTTGCACGCCTTTACAAATTGTTGTACCTTTTAATTCACTATTAGGTCCTATAAATATATCGTTCCACAA
The DNA here is from genome assembly GCA_007118195.1 of Anaerobacillus sp. Classification (GTDB taxonomy): domain Bacteria; phylum Bacillota; class Bacilli; order Bacillales; family Anaerobacillaceae; genus Anaerobacillus. The sequence continues at coordinate 4,867 of SKSA01000377.1, forward strand.
AATTGAATGTTCTAAAGTGCTATTTGTAGCTATCGTTGAATTACTACCGATAATAGAATGAGAATCTACTAGTGTACCTTTCCGTATTACTACTTCATCCCCTATTGAAAGAGGTCCTTGTAGCGTTACCCCTTCTTCAACAACAACATTATTACCGATCCAAATACCATCTTTCACTTCCTTACCACAAAGATTGACGTTTACCTTTTTACTTAACATGTCAAATTGCGTCTGGCGATAAGAATCAAGATTTCCGACATCACACCAATAACCTTGGGCTTTATAACCGAAAATTGTACCTCTCTCCTTGACCAACAAAGGAAATAAATCTCTACTAAAATCTGTCGGAACTCCTTTTTGTAAATACTCGAATATACCAGGATCTAAAACATAAATTCCAGTATTGACTGTATCACTAAAGATCTCGCTAGAGCATGGCTTTTCATGAAAACGAACGACCTCATCTCTTTCATTGGTCTTAACGACACCTAATTCAAAGGGGGAGTCAGTTTGTTTCATAAAAATTGTCGCTAATGCTCCTTTTCGATCGTGAAACTTTATCCCTTTAACAAGATCGAAGTCTGTTAATCCGTCACCACTAATGACGATAAAACGTTCATCTAAAAATCGTTCAGCATTTTTTATACTTCCTGCTGTACCTAAAGGAGTGGTTTCCTCAAAGTAATATAAATTAACACCAAACTTACTTCCATCACCGAAATAATTTTTAATTACTTCTGGTATATATTGAAGTGTGACGGCAATTTCAGTAATTCCATTTTTTTTCAATAATTCAATACCGTACTCCATTACTGGTTTATGAACGAGCGGAACCATCGGTTTTGGAACTTTACATGTCAAGGGTCTTAGACGTTTTCCCATACCACCAGCCATAATGACACCTTTCATCTGCAATTAACCTCCAATACACTCTTTTTCACTTAAACAAGCATCATCATAAACGGCTACCGTCTGTTTTGTTAAAGAATCCCAACTATATTTAGTCGTTGCTAACCTCTTTCCATTTTTAGCAATCTTTTTAGAAAGCTGTTTATCTTCTATACAAACAATTATTTGCGTGGCTAAACTTCGAGCATCTTTAGGATAAATTTTCAATCCAGTATCTTTATGTGTCACAATTTCTCCTAATCCTCCTGTATCAGATACAATCGTTGGTTTACCCGCGATCATTCCTTCTAAAGCAACGATTCCAAACGGTTCATAATAGCTTGGGAATAAGCAAATGTCACAGCCATTTAAAATTTGATTTCTTAATTGATCATTTACAAAACCTAAAAAATGAACTGAATCTTGCAAACTTTTCTCTTTAATTTGCTCTCGGTAACTTTCTAACAATGGACCTTTGCCAGCGATCATAAATTTCACATTAGGATACTTTGCTAATATTTGAGGCGCAGCGTCAATAATCGTTTGGAATCCTTTCTCCTTGACGATTCTACCGACAGAAAACACATATATATCGGTCTCTTTACCGTATTTTTGTTTCCAACTTACACCTTCGCCTGAAATCATCTCGATGTCGACACCATTAGGAATCATTTCAATTTTTCCTTCTGGCAGCTGAAACACCGTTTGAACTTCTGTCCTCATATAATTACTACAAACGATAACTTTATTTGCCTCATAACATAATTCCCATTCTTTATGACTAATATCGCGTTGTAATTGTGTGAAAATCCCACCATTTCTTCCGTGCTCTGTTGCATGAATCGTTGCAACCAATGGAATATTCAGTTCCTTTTTTATTGACTTAGCTGCTACACAAACGAGCCAGTCATGAGCATGGACGATATCAAACTCAATTCGACCAGCTAACTTTATTACATAATCGCTAAACGCTACATTTAGGCTACCTACCCAATGATAAAAATCGTTAGCATTGGGTTGTAAACTCTGAACACGGTGAACATGCACTCCTTGACTAGTTTCAAAATCAGAGGTTTCTTTAACCGCTGTCGTGATAACATGTACTTCGTGACCTTGCGCGACAAGTGCTCTTGATAAGTCATATACATGTCTTGAAAGTCCCCCTACAATCATAGGTGGATATTCCCACGCCAACATTAAAATCGTTTTTTTATTCAATGGTAGTTGTTGCTGCTTTTGATTTTTTCTAACAAACTGATCATGTTTAGAAATGAAAACCTCAAGGTGTACTTCTTTTAAAAATGGGTACTCAGCTTCAAAATTTGTTAAAATACTATCGTTTAATTTGTCATTTAAAAGCAGTAATTTCAACTTTTTAAAACGTGATAAATGCTCATTGGTGCGTTCTTCAGCATATTGAGTTGCACTTTCATCGTCAATAATAAACGACCAATCGCTACTAGAAGCTAACATCCACTCACGAACCATCTGCTTTAAACAACGGTCTCTCTCATCTCCTGTTCCTCGATACGTCGTAATCAATTGAATAAGATCTTTTTCAGTTCGATGAAGTTCACGGTATACCCAACTATTTTTCTCATTCAACCAAACTTCACCATAACCATGTCTCCCCCACGAATTAAATGAAACGTGAGTTGTTTTAATCTCCTTGTATTGACGGTCTAAAAATTGTTCTGGTGTAATAAAATTAACTATTTCACTTCCTTTTTCGATCACTTGCTTTAACCACTCTGGTCCCTCAAACCACCAATGCCCAAATAATTCTGCATCAAATGGAGTAACAACCAAATGTGGAGGGGAACATTCATTTTGATGTATAAACAGTTGCTCTTTAACCTTTGATATAAAATGATGACTATGTTCGTTTATTTTAATTAAGGCATTGTGACGGTTATAAAATTGCTTTTCTTCGGTTAGCCCAGTAACACGGTGGTATTTCAACCCAGTATCGACCCGAAACCCTTTAGAATGCATAAATGGCTTTATATACTCCCAGTCTCTTTCATAAGCAATATCTCGATAAAATTCACGATAATCCTTATCACCCGGGTAGCCTTCAACCGAGCTCCATACTTGACTCGACAACTCACAATTTCGAGAAAATAGCATAACTCCATGAGGAGAATAGACTGGGGCACCTGTTTCTTTTGATAGTGCAGGGTCTGCAAATTTTAATGCATGTTCGTCAACAAACGTATAACGAACCCCTTCTTCAAATAAAATACGATCAATCCCTGGAGAAAAAGCACACTCCGGCAACCAAAACCCTCTTGGTCTATATCCAAAATGTTTCTTAAACGTCTGTAGACCATGGATAACTTGAGCTTTTATTGCTTCCTTTGTTAGTAAATAAGGGAGAAATGCATGAGTCGCTGAGCTGCATATACAATCAAGTTTTCCTTCATCAACATAGTGCCTAAACCCCCTCAAAAGATTTTGGTCCCATATTAAAAACGTATGCTTTAGTTGTTTAAATCGTTTCATATAAAAGTCCACTAAATTCATTTCTTCGCTCGTTTTCACGCTTTTTTCTTCTTTTTTTAATAAAGCTTCAATACTTTCGAGGTGTTCTAAATACCGCCTTTGCATTAAGGGGTCCGCAAGCATTTCCATCAACGTTGTTGAAAATGATATTGTTAATAATTTCTCATCTTTTTGTTCTTCTAAATTCCATAACAAAGGTATATAAGTTTCCGACATTGCTTCAAATAACCAACGCTCTTCTATTCTTTCGGGTTCTCTATGTCTAACATAGGGCAAATGGGCATGTAATATTATTGAAAAATAACCGTTCATCACGTAAATGCCCCCTTCTATTTTATTTTTCGTAATAAGTATAACTACTAAATCCTTCTAACCATTCAGGTTCTTTATATTGCCCCTCTTTCCAGTTAGATACTGAATTGATCATGTGCCCTACTTCAGATTGTGTTGATCTTGGAGTATCGATGGGATTAGATCTAAGAAGTGAAAAAAAACTTCCATCTTTCGTTTCAACACCAATATCTACACAATACGTTCGATTAGAATGTAAGTTCTTTAAGAAATATTCATTACACTGCTCACAAATGAGATAGTCAGCATATTTATGCGCGTTATGACCATTAAAATATATATCGGTAATGTCATATAATCTTAATTTTTTATGAAATTTATTCCATTTTCCATTTAAATGATGTTGTAATAGGTCCTTCTTCCTAACAGAGAGTTCCCAATAGCAATAAAGTATTTCTGGTGATTGCACCATTAAAATGCATTCGTCTATTTTTGTATCTTGCATTAATTTCAAAGTAACATTCGGCCTTTCTGCAACTTTCGTCCATATTGACGAAACGATTAAGCTATAATAATATGCGGTATATATAAATATATGAATATTTTTTCTGTATAATTACATCTTACAATTGTTATAACAAGCGAACAAGAAGTCTATTTTGTAGAAAATTGTCTACCCTATACTACGTAACCATTAAGCAACAACTTTTTTTTTGAACTCAGCTAATTCTACCGATATACGAAAAGAAAGTACTATATATAGGGAAGAACCGACAAAAACCACTTTTTTATTTTATCCATATCCGACAACTTTTTTATTCTTCTTCATGATTTAAAACAGCGATTAGTAAGATTTTTTCTTAAAGTGTTTATGTAATGCATTTCAACTAAGCACCGGTTAGTAAAGATCGTTAATATATGCCAAATACTAATCTAACCTTGTTATTTTATACAATTATGTTATAAATAAATTTATTGTACGAGGAGGGCTTAAAATGGAATACACAATTATTACTCTATTTTCTATAGCAATTATTTTATTTATCGTTTCTTTTTTAATAAAAGACCGAAATAAGGAAGTTGAAAAACAAATTGAAAACTTTTCAATTACACTTATGCAAGAAATATATCAGTTAAAAAAGAAAATAAAAGTGCTAGAAGAAGAAATTTTAATTGGACAAGACGAACGATACTTTACTAATCATTCAACTACACCTTCACAGACCGTCGACAGAGATAAAGTTTTATCGCTGTACGAAGAAGGTTATTCCCTTGAAGAGATCGAGGGCTTAACAAATTTAAATCGTGAACAAATTGACCAGCTTTTAAATGAAGCTTAACTCGTTGGTTTTTTTGAGAGGAGAGCAAGTGATGACCAAAAAAATGTTACAAGGGATCGCTATCGGAATTTTCGTAACAACCTTATTTTTCGCCTATAATTTTTATTACACAAACAGTTTCACCATTATCAAAGAAGTACCAACTGAACTAAATGGAGACCTTTTAGAACAGGAAATTGAACACTATTTACAATCGAATGATTTAGTTGCTGTTGATAAAAAAGGGTATGAAGAACTGTTATCAAAAGTCGATGAAATCGAAGAAGTGGAAGATGAAGAAAAAGTGATAGAACAAGAGGAAGACCCACAAAAAATTAGTACGAAAGAAGTTTCATTTATCATTGAGCCCGGAACTAGTAGTGGGACTGTTGGTTTAATGCTTGAAGAAAAAGGGCTTATAAATGACAGAAATCAATTTGAAAACTTTTTAATTGATGCTGGATTAGAAACGAAAATTAAAGCTGGAGAGTACCAACTATCTACTGATATGTCGCTAGACGAAATCATTAGGCAAATCACATAATTATTTTGTTTATGTTAAAACTCCAATCATTAAATGAAATTCACTCGATTAGCAAACACTAATGTTAAATCACGTAAAAAGGAGTTTAACATGAAAGTAATAGCAATTATTACCGTTGCCATCTTCGCTTTTCTTATCATTCCAGTTCATTATTTAGTAATCGTTAAATTCACACATGCTATTGATTATCCAAAAACACCATTAATCCTATTAGTTGTCCTTGCCTTTTTAATAGCAATATTCACAGCCGGATATAATGAAAGTAAGGAATAGAAAAACAGGGATCCCATAACACTTTGGTATGGGACTCCCTGTTTTTTAATTGGATCTTTAAAATGTACCTTCATCTTCATAACTTTCATCGTGGTCAACTTCATCGTATAAATTTGGAATTATTGGCCCATTTCTTTCATTTTTTAAATCAAAGTACGCATCTAAAATGTGTCCAGAAATATTATTTGCTGGTCTGCCAATACCTATACTACCTCTACTATTATCGATTTTCAAATCAGGAACTATAACAACAAAGGCAACTTCTGGATCGTCGTACGGAGCGTAACCTACTAATATTTGGTTATTCCCTCTAATCGCCTTACCATTTTGATCCCTAATAACGTTATCCTCGGCATCTCTAACAAAAAATAATTGGGCGGTTCCTGTTTTTCCTGCAACTTTGTAAGGCTTATTAGCGAGAGCTCTCGCTGTTCCTTGAGAACCGTGTACGACAAGCCTAAAACCTTCTTGAACCCTTTCAATATATTCATCTTTCATATCTAGTCGATTTAAGACATTAGGAGAAAATTGTTTTACAACATTCCCTAGCTCCTCTTCCACAATACTCGGTTCACGAATTTCTCTTACCAAACGAGGTTGAATTCGATAGCCACCATTTGCAATCGTCGAAACGTACTGAGCTGTTTGTAAAGGGGTATAAGTATCAAACTGTCCATATGATAAATGGGCAAGGTTACCGATCTCCTGCACACCACCATTAAAGCCAGACCCCTCAGAAGGAAGGTCAATACCCGTTTTAACACCTAAACCAAATTGATTAAAGTAATATCGCATCAAATTATAACCTTTAGGTATATTACCTGACCAGCTGTTTGTAGAACGATTATAAGTGCCTCCTAACGCCAAGGCGATTTCAGCCATATAAACATTAGAAGAGCGTTCAAGTGCTGTTAAGTCGTTAATTCTTCCCATTGTCGTATGCGAACTTATTCTAGTACCACGAATATCAATGGTTTGATCAAGAATTATTTTTCCAGGTTGAACAACACCTGTTTCAAACCCAGTTAAAACAGTTGCTCCTTTTATTGCCGATCCCATCTCAAAACCATTATAAACGTTTCCTAATTCATAAGGGATTAAATTATTAGTAGTACTACTTTCTCTAAAACCTGACATCGCTAAAATTTCACCAGTATGTGGTTCGATCATTAATGCATATGCAGCGGGTACACCAACGTAACCATCAATTGATTTTAACCGCTCTATTTCATCTTGGACGATTTGCTCTACACCTTGCTGGAGTTCCATATCTACCGTAAGCATCAAGTCTTTTCCTCGCTGCCCAGGTGTTTCAATAGGTTGATCTATAAGACGTCCTGACCCATCAAGGATATGTTCTAAAATTTCTTTGTCTCCTCTTAAAACATCTTCATACTGCTGTTCTAGTTGACTTGTTCCAACTTGGTCACTACGATAATACCCTCTTGATAAATAATAATCGATCGCATCCCTTGGGATGGAACCGACACCACCAAAAAGCTGTCTAAAACTATTACCATATACATAATTTCTTTCTGCATCCCTTATGATGTCTATCCCCGGCAATTCAGATAAATGCTCAAGAACTCTAGCGGCTTCCGGATATGTTACATCAGTGACTCGTTGTGGGGTATGAGCAAAGCCTCTGTCGAACTCTCTTTTAATTGCAATTTTTTCCATATCATCGGTCGTTAATTGTGATAAATGCTCTTCTGTAATTCGATCAAGTTGCGCTCGGTAGATTGCCATATGATCATGATCTAATTCCGCCATTTCTTCTAGTGATACGAGTCTACTCGCTTCTTCGGGATAAGTTAATATCCAATAGTCTTTCATATCTCGCTCAGTAACTTTACTCGTGTCAACTTCTATTAACTCAGTTAATCGGCTTGCTACACGAAGTTTTTCTTCATTTGACACATTTCTATTAGTATAGGTCATCATTAAGACAAGCTTATTTTCAACAATGGCATTTCCATAACGATCATACATAATCCCTCTTGGAGCTTCATTTTTTGCTATTATATTTACAGTCCGTTCAAGTTTTTGCTGATACTCTTCCCCTTGGACGATTTGAACGACACCTAAACGTAGAATAAGAGCAGAAAATAACAAAAAAACTACAAAGAAAAGAATATTTAAACGGATCGGTATATGAGTTTTTTTCTTTTTTTTGCTCATTTTATAACCTTCCCTTTCATAATTAAATTAGAATGAAAAAGGCGGACGATTTCCTTCACTTCGCTGTAAACCTCTATCGAGTTTTAGAGGCATGTTCAGGAAAATCGCCCTCCTTTTTTTCATACAACCCCATCATAACGACAGTACTTCCTTTCCAACAAACCAACTTTCCAACTTTTCCATATAAAATAATTTATCTTTTTATTATACTAAAAAATATAAGAATAGGCACCCACTATATAGGTGCCTTTTTTGAATATACAATTTAATGAATTTCATAATTCAATATTATCGCCATTAAGTAACTATTTGTAGTTGCGTAAATTCACTAATTAAGAAATTTTACCATTAAAAACTTCGAAGCACTCGCCCTCACCAACTCAACACTCAACACT
>SKSA01000282.1 GCA_007118195.1 Anaerobacillus sp.
GGTTACGAAAAATTTAATAAGCGAACGGACGACTGTATAAAAGTTGTTTTAAAACCGTAACAAAAAAGAGGCTAACCTAAAATAAGCGTTTATGGGGGCTATTCCAAAAGAAAGTGTCTGACACTTTCTTTTGGAATAGCCCCCATTACACACACTTAATAAGTTAGCCTCTTTTAAGGGCGGTAGCGCGTTCTAGCTTTTGTAGTTTCCAGCTTTCGTTTTACTTACTAAGCCTTTTTCTACAAAACGATCTAAAATGTTTTTAATGCCCATCGTATTTTTTGACGTGTCATGTAGTTGTGGGTTTGCGGCTTTTAAATTTTTTGCTGCCACCTCATAAGAAACCGCTCTTTTTGAATCTTTAACAATTTTTAGTAGCTGGGTTGCGTAAGTTTTTTTACTCATTAATAATCACCCTTTCGCTTATCTTTTCATTATAACATAATTTACTTAAAATAGATACGAGTGACTTTTTAATGAGTAACGTTTTCCCAGTCAGTAAAGGCACCTGACCCGTTACAACTATAACATCGATAGTCAAACGATGGCATATAGATATATGCATTAGCAACTGAAGCATGGTATCCTCTGCCACGACAATCAGGACAAAGCCCTTGTTCCTTCATCTTTGCCACTTTTTTTTCATAGTAGGCAGACTTCCAATTAAGAAATGCGTTAATAATTCCCATCTGAACCACTCCAAATTATTTTATGTTTAGCATGTGGAAAAATCAGGATTTTATTCATTTTTCTAAAAAAACGGTAAAAAAGGAACCGAGCAGCAGCATCTTCATACTAGATGGTGACTGTAAACCGTCACATTGAAAGCGTCAATGTAACGGTTGAAACAGCCAATATGGTACTATACTAAAAAGAGGTGAGAAACAAGATGGCTTTTGGAATAAAACGTGATGAATTAATCACGTGGAAGGATAAAGTGAGGAAAGGAGAAATCGCTTTTCTTACTCATTATTGGTATGATGAACGCTTTCCAACGATGAAAACTGTAACAAAAGTAGGCTGTGCGAACAGAGAGAAGTTAATTCATTGGGGGGAGAAATACGATATTCCTGCTAAGTATATTGATAATCGTTCTGAATACCCCCATTTTGATTTATTTGGAGAGCGGCAGCTAGAAATTTTAAGAAAAGAAAATATGATCGATCAATTACATAGGTTTAAAGTGAAAGGGTGAAATGCGTGAGTTTAGCCGGGAAAAAAATTGTACTTGCAGCATCTAGAAAGTTAGAAGACATGAGCCTTTTAGTTGAAAAACAAGGAGGAGTCGCACTCGTTCGTTCTTTACAAGGAACCGTTTTTTTAGCGGAAAAAGAAGTCGAACCTTCGTTACGGAAATTAATCACTGAAGGAACAGATGTTTTTATTTTTACAACGAGTATCGGCCTTAATACCTTAGTCGATATTTCCGAAAAACTTGGTTTAAAAGATTCATTCTTACAAACGATCAAAAACTCAGAGGTTGCAGCAAGGGGCTATAAAACGGTTGCTGCCTTAAAAAAGATCGGGATAAATCCGATTGCAGTTGATGAAGATGGTACGACGGACGGGCTAATTCGGGCGTTGCGAGATTATCCGTTTGAAGGAAAAAAAGTCGCAGTGCAGCTCCATGGAGATCGTGCACCTAGGTTAATTCAATTCCTTAATGATCAAGGAGCAATTGTCGAGCAAATCCTTCCGTATCAACATATTCCGCCTAACTCAGAAACGGTAGAGATGTTATGTAAAGAAATCATCACCCGTGAGGTGCAAGCGATTTGTTTTACGACAGCTATTCAAGTTCGTTCTCTTTTTGATTTTGCAAAAAGCAATCATTACAAAGATGAAGTTGTGGCAGCTTTTCAACAAGGTGTGTTAGCAGTCGCCGTTGGAAAAGTAACTGCTGAAGCGTTAAGAGAAGAAGGTATTGTCAATTACATTGCTCCCCAACATGAACGAATGGGAGCGATGATTATCGAATTATCAAAGTATTTTAAGGAGGAAAAAAATGAACGGTCAAACACGAAGTCAACTTCAACAAGGAGTTGAGGTTGACATTGTATTAAAGCAAGATCAGCGTACTGGGAAAATGACTCGGGGCATAGTTAAAGACATATTAACGAAATCACCGAATCACCCTCATGGGATTAAAGTTCGTCTTCAGGACGGTCAAGTTGGTCGAGTGAAGAATATATTGAAATAGTTTTCCGGGAATTTACAGAACTTCCCGAACGGAAAGCCCATCTCCTTTAGGTGTGGGAGTATCAGAGTGTAACAACAAAGAAAATGAGGTATAGGTAAATATATCATTTGATTAGGAGGTCCCAATATGAATATACGTCGACTATTACTTGCACTCGTTGCATTTTTACTGATTTCTGGCTGTACGAACGGGGAAGAATTAAATGGTGGACAAGTGGAAGAAACCGAAAATGGAGCTTCACAGGACGAGCCAAACATTTCAGATCCTAACGGTGAACAATTAGGTGAAAATGAGGAAGAAACGAAAGATGAAGTCGAGGAAGATGTAAAAGAAGAGAGTGAAAAGAAGGACGAGAAAGAAGAACCTAAAATTGCAACCCCTAAAGAAGCAGCAAACGAAATCGTCACCGCTTTCTCTGAAAAGGATATGAAGAAGGTCGCGTCTTTTGTGCATCCGTCTAAAGGAGTACGCTTTTCACCGTACGCTTATGTTGACGTAGAAGATGATGTCGTTTTTACTGCTGAGCAAGTCAAAGAAGCGATGAGCGAGGATACCGTTTATACATGGGGTGTTTTCGATGGCAAAGGCAACCCAATTGAAAAGACGTTTGCTGAGTACTATGAGCGTTTTATTTATGACGAAGATTTCGCGAATGCAGAAGAAGTGGCTGTTGATGAGAGATTGGGGCACGGAAACACCCTTGATAATACTGGGGAAGTCTACCCTGAAGCGACAGTTGTTGAATTTTACTTTTCCGGATTTAACCCAGACTTTGCAGGAATGGACTGGCGTAGTCTTCGCCTCGTTTTAGAAGAAGAAGACGGACAATGGTACTTAGTTGGCGTTGTACACGACGAATGGACAATTTAATTGTTTAAAAAAAAGCGAATCGCATGGATTTTCTTAACGGAAATTGCATGCGATTTTTGGTTGATCTGATAATTAGAGAGAATACTGTATTATGAAAAGATGTACCTAAAGTAATACACAGGTTACTGCAAAAGCGATATAAGAAAAAAGACCAATAACGGTCTTTTAAAGGGAAAATTCTAAAGTGTTTAATAATGTATCAATTTTTGTTTGGAATGTAAAAAAATAAGACTTATTTTCATCATCGAATATAAGTAAATATGGCTCCTCATCCTTAGGGATAATGATGATAACTTCATAAATTAAATCGTTTATCCATTTGTTTTCTAATCGATAAGGTGGTTCTAAAGGGATCTTAACCATATAGCCATTGTGTGGAATAGGGTTGAATTTTTTTACAGCACAATCAATTTCTTTAATTATTCTTTTAGCTTCTAACTGTACGTTAGAATTTATTGGTTTCGTTTTTATTATCTCATTTTTTTCAATATGGAAAATTTCAATATTTATATTGCTATGAGCGTTAACCATAGATAAATTAAATAGGATAATTACAAGAACAAATGAAAGTAGTGTCTTACGAAACATGAGAATCACCTCTACTGATAGCGTTACCTAAGTGTTTTTTTAAATACTTTGTCTTATTGTAGTAACGGTGA
>SKSA01000264.1 GCA_007118195.1 Anaerobacillus sp.
TGTTCTAAATGTCGTCCTGCGATTAATTACTACTTAGGAATGGTGCAACCAACGACGTATAAAGATGAAAGAGAATCGAGGTTTGTTAATGAACGAATGCATGCCAACATTCAAAAAGACGGTACGTATTCAGTTGTACCGAGAATGTATGGTGGGGTAACCAATCCAGCCGACTTAAGAAAAATTGCGGATGTTGCTGAAAAATACAATGTTCCTTTATTAAAAGTAACTGGTGGTCAAAGAATTGATTTACTCGGTGTAAAAAAAGAAGATTTACCTCACGTATGGGAAGAGTTAGGTATGCCATCAGGATATGCTTACGGAAAAACGCTTCGAACAGTAAAAACATGTGTTGGCGAAAACTTCTGTCGTTTTGGAACACAAGATTCAATGGGACTTGGAATAACATTAGAGAAAAAATTTGAACGATTAAATACACCGCATAAAGTAAAAATGGCCGTCTCTGCTTGCCCAAGAAACTGTGCGGAGTCAGGAATAAAAGACGTCGGTATTGTCGGCATTGAAGGAGCTTGGGAAATTTATGTCGGTGGAAACGGTGGTGCAACGTTACGCAAAGGAGATTTGTTTGCGAAGGTGAACTCAACAGAGGAAGTCATCGAATTGACGAGTGCATTTTTACAATATTACCGTGAAACAGCTCGATACCTTGAGCGAACATCACACTGGATAGAGCGTGTAGGGCTAGATAAAATCAAGGAGAAACTGTTGAGCGATGAACAGTTCCGTACTGAATTAGTTGAACGTATGGAAGTAACCTTAGCGACGTTAGTGAAAGATCCTTGGGAAGAGATTATTGAAAGTGATTCATTAAAGGACCAACTTTTTACAAGTAAACATGTTGAAGTGATGTAGTAGGCAAATATGTATTTTTTCAAAACTAAGGAGGTTTTATTTTGAAAACAGTAGTGAAAGGGCGTAACCAAGTAAAAGTGGCAAATCTATCAGAACTTCCAGTAGAAATAGGTAAAAAGGTAATTGTAAACGGTAAGGCGATTGCGTTATTTAAATTAGCTAACGGAAAAGTAAGAGCGACCGCGAATAGCTGTCCACATAAACAAGGACCTTTAGCCGAAGGAATTGTAAGTGGAGACCATGTATTTTGCCCGTTGCATGATCGAAAAATTTCTCTAGAAGATGGCCTCGTTCAAAAGCCTGACTTTGGTTGTGTAAAAACGTATGAAGTGACCGTAATGGGAGATGACATCTATATAAGATTGCGCGATTAGAGAGATGAATAATATTTATAAATTTTCTCTAGATGGAAGGTGTTTCGCAGGTGCATAATTTAGTTCAATATTTTAGAGAAAAGCAATTAGAGAAAAGCACAGAAGCAAAACTGAAAACGCGTTGTCCATACTGTAGTATGCAATGCTCGATGGATTTAATTGAAGAGCGAGTAATTACGAGAAATCGTTTTAAAGTAAAACCGAATAAATTAGATCCTACATCAGAAGGAAGGCTATGTATTAAAGGGAATTTTGCTCATGAGCATGCGATTAATGAACAGCGAATTCAATATCCATTAATGAAGCTCGATGGTGATTTTGTGCGAGTTCCATGGGAATTAACGTATGAAATGATTGCTAATCGTTTTAAGAGTTTACAAGAGGAATATGGTAAGGATAGTGTGGCAGTTTATGGTGGTGGCTCTTTAACGAATGAGGAAGCCTATTTATTAGGGAAGTTTGCTAGAGTGGCATTAAAAACGAAACACATTGATTATAATGGACGATTTTGTATGAGTGCAGCGGCAACTGCCGCTGTCGCTTCTTTTGGGATCGATCGCGGAATAACCAATGAACTATCAGAAATTGAGGGGGCAAAATGTATTATTCTTGCTGGAACTAATCTTGCTGAATGCCAACCAACGATCGTTCCCTACTTTAGACGGGCTAAAAAAAATGGGGCGAAGATTATCGTCATTGATCCGAGAGAAACACCGACGACGAAACTAGCTGATATTCACGTGAAAATTACTCCCGGAACAGATGGATTATTCGCTCTTGGGCTATTAAAAGTGATCGTTGAGGACGGTCTTGTTGATGCAGCTTTCGTTTCTGAACGAACGAACGGATTTTTACAGCTTGAGGAATCGTTAAGAGAGCTAAGTTTTGCGGCGATTACTCAGTTAACGGGTGTTGCTACTGACTTGTTGTTAGAAATCGCAAGAACATTTTGCAGTGCAGAAACAGGAATGATTTTTACAGCAAGGGGAGTTGAACAGCACGAAACCGGGCATGATACGGTAAGGTATTTTATTAATCTATTATTAGCGACAGGGAAAATCGGCAAGCATGGTTGTGGCTTTGGGTCTATTACAGGTCAAGGCAACGGTCAAGGTGGTCGTGAACATGGTCAAAAAGCAGATCAACTCCCTGGTTACCGTTCGATCGAAAACGAAACAGACCGCGAGTATGTTGCAAATGTTTGGGGAGTTTCAGCTGGTGAGTTACCGCAAAAAGGAGTATCTGCTTATGAGTTAATCGAAAAAATTGATATAGGTGAAATAAAGGCCTTAGTAGTGATGGGCTCAAATCCAATCGTTTCAAATCCTAATGCCCAGTTTGTTGAACAAGCGCTAAAGAAGTTAGATTTATTAGTGGTGGTGGATATGTTTGTCTCTGAAACTGCTAGAAGTGCTAACTTTCTATTACCATGTACTAGCTATTTGGAAGATGAGGGGACAATGACCAATTTAGAAGGTCGAGTTGTTTATCGACATGCAGAACGCAAACCATTGGGAGAAACAAAGCATGATTGGCAAATTATTTGCGACTTGGCTGAAGCATTAGGGGTTAAGCAAGGGTTTTCTTTTAAAAGTGCCGAAGAGATTTTTGATGAACTAAAAGTGGCGAGTAAAGGGGGAGTGGCTGATTATTATGGTATTACCTATGAGAAAATAAAAGAAAAAGGACTATATTGGCCTTGTCCTGAAAACAGCCAAGGAACGCGTCGTTTATTTGAGAATGAATTTATGACAAAGGATCAGCGGGCTAACTTTGCTCCGGTTCAAGGTTTTTCCGTAGTCGATGATAGAAACAAACAATTCCCGTTAATATTGACGACAGGTAGGATGATCAAACATTATTTGTCAGGTACACAAACTAGGAGAAGTAAAGGATTAAATGGTCAATCAAGTGAGGCTTTTTTAGAAATACATCCGACAACAGCAAAGCGATTTGATATTAGCGATGGTCAGTTAGTGGTTGTTACTTCAACTGTAGGAAGTGCGATTTTAAAAGCAAAAGTTACTGATAAAATTCGAGAGGACATTCTTTTTGCTCCATTTCATTGGGGGGATTTACAAAGTGTGAACCGGGTCTTGCCACCAGTTTTAGATCCGAAATGCAAAATACCACAATTTAAAAAAGTGCGCGTAAAACTTGAAGTGTTTATTGATTCGGGGACTGACCCCGCCCGTGGATCTTTTAGAATAAATAATCGTAACGCACACTATACCAATCACATATATAACTGAAAATGGGCTGTCCCAAAACAAAGTGTCAGACACCAATGAAAGTTCACTTACTTATGGGACAGCTCCTTTTATCCTTAAATGGTTTAAGGGTTATAGACCCCCACCTCAACGCGTAGCGTAGGTGGGAACTTTTAATCAGGTGGAGTCGAGACTCCATCTGATTTCTCGATGTTTCAGCTTGCTGAAA
>SKSA01000190.1 GCA_007118195.1 Anaerobacillus sp.
GTTTCAGCAAGCTGAAACATCGAGAAATCAGATGGAGTCTCGACTCCACCTGATTAAAAGTTCCCACCTACGCTACGCGTTGAGGTGGGGGTCTATAACCCTTAAACCATTTAAGGATCAAATTTGATATTTAAAAAACAAAAAAGAGGTATCTCCACCACTATTTAGTCATCACCAGTCCTACTGAAGTTACTTGTAGGTCATTCGAGATCTTAAGTGTTAGAGACAGCCTCTTTATAAATAAATATTAACTTGTTGCCCAGCGACCAACGGTTTCAAGGGCAGATTCATTTGGGAAATGCTTCTTAAATAGACGATAATATAAAAGTTCTTGCTTCGACCGTATATTAATAGAGTGAGCTTTCTTTTCTTTTTGGAATTCGACGTCACTAATAGTCTTATTGGCATATTCCTCTAAAACATCAAGAGCACCACTACCCTCAGAAAATTCTGCTTTCTTCCTCCATAAAATATGTTCTGGAAGTTCACCTTCAAATGCTTTACGAAGAATCGCTTTTTCCATCTTTTCTTTCGACGATAGTTTTAATTTTGCAGGAATCTTTAGAGCAAAGTCTATTAATTCTAAATCAAGAAACGGAACTCTTCCTTCTAGAGAGTGTGCCATACTCATTCTATCCAACCGTTGTAAATTAATATTGTGTAAAGAATTTATAATTCGAACTAATTCTCGGTTAAGTTCGTTAGAATCCTTCATTTCTTGCAAGTAGGCATATCCTGAAAATAATTCATCTGCCCCCTCACCTGAAAGAACCACTTTTACATGCTCTCTAGCTAATTTAGATACAAAATAACAAGGAATTGCACTTCGTACAAGAGAAGGATCATATGACTCAAGGTGATAAATCACTTCTGGAAGAGCCTCAATCAGTTCTTCTTTCGTATACACGTATTCATGATGATTAGTTTTAAGTGCTTTAGCAACATCTCTGGCAGCTTTAATGTCGGGACTACCTTCAATACCGACACAAAATGAATTTAAAGGTTCTTTACCTTTATGAAATTTTGCTGTAATAGCAGCAATTAAACTACTATCTAATCCACCACTTAATAAAACACCAAGCGGAACGTCTGCCATAAGGCGCTTTTGTACGGCCATTTCTAGCTTTTCTTTTAAACCATCAAGAATACTCTGCTCATAATCTTCGGTTGCACTAAAAGATTCGCTAGATACCTCTACCTTTCGATAGCATACAAAACCTTTTTCAGGAGTATAATAATGACCTGGCGGAAACTCTTTTGCTTCATCAGTTACAAAATAAATCGACTTTAATTCTGATGAAAAAATCATGTTACCATTCTCATCTTCACCATAATAAAGAGGCTTAATTCCAAGGGTATCCCTAGCTGCCATAAAAGTATTTCTTTTTACATCAGCAATTACAAAAGCAAACATGCCATCAAGAAGCTTAACCCCTTCAACGTTCATCTTCTCATAAAGCTTTAATGGTATTTCACTATCTGATTTGGTTGTAAAAACCATTTCGCTTTCTAATTTTTTCTTTAATGCTTTATAATTATAAATTTCTCCGTTACAAACGATAAACTTATTTTTCTTGTCATTCGTAATAGGTTGACGACCTTCGTCTACACCAACTATCGATAATCTTCGATGACCGAAGTTAAAGTTGTTGATTTGTATATGATCTCCCTCATCTGGCCCCCTATGAACCATACTTTTTAAAATGCTATTCATTTTCACTTCTTCTATTGGACCTGTTACGGCAATAATGCCACACATGGGATATTCACCTCTAATAATTTTTATTTAATATCTTTTAGTAAAACAAGCTTCACATAGTACATCTTGCTATTTAACATAGATTATTCTTCAATTAGACCATTTTCGCTTAGCCATTGTATTGCTACTTCTGTTTCATTTTTTTGCTCAATATCTACTAAATAGTTTAATTGAGTCATAGTTTCTGTATTTATTAATTGAGCTAACGGAGCTAATAATTCTTCTAATTCAGGGTGCACTTCTATTACATCTCCACGTATAGTAACAGCTGCATTATAAGCAGGAAAAAAACCTAAGTCATCTTCTAAATTTAATAAGTTAAACCCTAATATACGACTATCTGTTGAAAATCCCATCGCTACATCTATTTGTCCGTCATTTAACGCTTGATAAGTAAGTCCAGAATCCATACGTACAACATTTGAACCACCAAATTCAAAATCGTACATTTCTTCAACACCTGGTAAACCGTCAGGTCGAGCGACAAATTCAGCGTTCGCCGCAAAAGTTAATTCACCAGAATTTGCATTTACGTACTCAGCTAGTTTAGAAACTGAAGTAATCCCTAATTGAGATGCTGTACCTTCTCTCATCATTAATGTGTAAGTATTATTTAAGTTAGCCATATCTAACCATCTAATATCATTTTCATTACGATCGATATCTTTTACAATTTCATAAGCTTCCTGAGATGAAGCAACAGGATCTTGTCCTAAATAGTTAACGAGCCCTGTTCCAGTATACTCCCAATATAAATCAACTTGAGAACTTTCTAATGCTTGACGTAATACTTCACTTCCCATGTTTGTTGCCTCTTCTACTAAATACCCATGCTCTTCCAAGTAAAGTGACGTAATTTTTGCCAAAATGAATTGTTCCGTAAAGTTTTTCCCCCCAATTGTTAATTCCCCTTTACTGTCACTAGCATCAGTGTCTCCTCCACATGCAGCTAGCATAACGACTAACATTGCTGTAACCATGATTAATAGTAATTTCTTCATTAGTAAATACCTCCATAAATTTGTATTTCATTATGATGCTTCTTGTGCTTTGATTTGTCGTTGCAACCCTTTAGGGATCACTACTTTTTCAGAAAGACGCAACAGATAGTCAATAAAAATTGCTAATAAAGTAACAGGAACGGCACCTGAGAGTAAATACTCATTACTGCGCATAACAATCCCTGTAAAAATATAGTCACCGAGCCCGCCTCCGCCAACTAGGTAAGCGAGAGCAGCTGTACCAATATTCATAACAACAGCGGTTCTAATTCCTGCCATAATCGAAAACATCGCATTTGGTAATTCTACTTTAAATAAAATTTGTGCTGGAGTTAGTCCCATTCCTTTTGCTGCATCTTTTAATGATGCATCGACAGAGTTAATCCCTGCGAGTGTATTCCTTAAAATCGGTAACACTGAAAAGGCAAAAAGTGCAAATACAGCGGAATTAAAACCAATTCCTAAATAAGTCATCACTAAGGCTAGTATCGCTATACTTGGGATTGTTTGCCCTAAACTAGCTGTGTTTAAAATGATCCATTCCAACTTTTTGAAGCGTGGTCTCGTAACAAATATCCCTAATGGTATTGATATTAAGATTGCTAAGGTAGAAGATACAAAGACCATTAGTATATGTTGTCTTAAAAGATGGAAAAACTCATCAGGACGATCAAAGATTATTTGAAAATTACCGGCACTAAATGCCCAAACGAAAAACGAAATAACGAGTAAAACAAATATTATTTTAAATAACCTTGTAAAAAGCTGTTGCTTATCCATCGTTCCACTCCTTTCTTATAGCAGTGTAGAATATCATAGATTTATTGTTCTGTTTTGTTATGCAGTTTCAGAAGTGGCTTGTAAATAATTTTGAACATCTGAAATGGCCAATGCTCCTATTGGCTTGTTCTTGTGATCAACAACGA
>SKSA01000250.1 GCA_007118195.1 Anaerobacillus sp.
TAACTCAAATATAAAAATTTTAATTTTAACGATGTATTCAGATGAAGCATACTTAAAAGAAGGGTTGAAGGTAGGGGCTTCAGGCTACGTACTGAAAAGAGCCGTTGATACGGAACTCGTAACTGCAATACAAACAGTAGTAAGAGGTGAGCATTACATTTACCCAACATTAATTCCAAGTTTATATACAAAATCAGAAGAAACAGAACTGAAATCTGATGCTGAGGATAGTGTAGATTTACTAAGTCGTAGAGAAAAAGAAGTTTTGAAATATATAGCTTTAGGGTATACCCAAAAAGAAATCTCAACAGAACTTTTTATTAGCATTAAAACAGTAGACACGTACAAGTCTAGAATTATGGAGAAGATCGGTGCAAAGAAAAAGTCAGGCTTAGTAAGATATGCCTTAAAGCATGGTGTTTTAACAAGTCTCGATTAATCCAATAAATGAGAATTTACTACGCTAAAAAGTTGTTTCATCAGCTTTTTTAGCGTAGTTTTCTTTTTACAATACAATAAGTTAAGGGGAACTATGTTCGCTAGGACTTTAAGTTCTGTTTTGCCATGTTTTCAGTTTTGCCACATTTACCGTGAACTTTTTTCGAAAATTTTCCATTTTTCACAGTAATTTTAAAATGATCAGTATAATTAATATTAGTGAAAGTGAAATGGAATCGGTGACGACGATTTAAAAAACATAAAATAAAAATTCTCTAAGAAAGGAAGATGATGGATGTGGAAAAAAATTATAAATTCATTTAATAAAGATTTTATAAAAATAAATATGAATCGTTGTCTCCATACCGTAAACGAAAGCTCATTGTGTACTTTGTGTGAGGATATTTGTCCACAACCAGCTCTAAAGATTGTTAATCGAAAATTGCAGGTTGATGAAAGTCAGTGCAGCAGTTGTCGACTTTGTGTGCATGTTTGTCCAACAGAAGCTATTCAAAAGGAATCAGAAGAGCTTGAAAAATATGAGCAACAAATTCATGAACGCGATACTGTTTATTTTGCATGCAAAGAATATGGATCTAAGGACACGGACGTAATTTTACCTTGCGTATTATCATTAACTCCTGAAATGTTAATGATATCTGCATTACACAATAAAAAAGTTTATATTGTTTGGGATGAAAAACTATGTCTATCATGCCATTCGAATTGGACGCAAAAGAGATGCCTTGAATGGATTGGCGATTGGAATCACCATCAGATGTCCGAAGAAAAAGTTGAAATTATAGCAAATAAGAAAAATAAACTGGGGATAAAACCGAAGCTTTCAAAGACAGATATATTATTTATGAAAAATAATGAAACGAACAGTATGTCTCGAGATCGTTCAGATGAAGTCAGTAAAGCTGCTAAAACGAATAAATTACCTTTAACTGAACGGAGAAGGTATTTAATAGCATATATAGATAAAGCAAATAAGGTAGGCCGTATTCCAAAGAGCATCTCCGAAAAAGTAGGGCTAGTCAATATTCGAGTCACAGACAATTGTCAATTATGTTTTAAGTGTTCGACCGTATGCCCGACTGGAGCTCTTTTTCATCAAGACGAAAATGGCGCTAAAACTTTAATGTTTAACCCGAAAAGTTGTATCAACTGTGATATTTGTGAACATAGTTGTATCGAAATCGAAAAAGAACCGATCAAATTTGAAGACATTGATGCGGTATCCGTTTTAAATAAAAGTATTCAATATTAATAGTTTTTTATATTGCGCTATGTTTGTGAGTGTTAACAAACCAAATAAGTGAAAACCCCTACAAAAACTATAGGTTTATACTTATATTACTAAGCGTTGGCTATGGTAATATGTGAATAAGACAATGGTACTAGCATCAAACCTACTTGTTATATAGGAGGGGTTTATAATTATAGGCTATTTAAAAGATTACGGAACTGTAAGGTATTATTATTACGTATTAGTTGAATATGCTGTTATGGAAGTTCGCAGAAGAAATAAATATCGCTATTGTGAAAATTACCCCCTCGAAATGACCTGTCAATACTATCAATTATTGAAAAAACAGTTGAAAAATAATCGTACGTACTATGAAAATTGTAAGATTGCTTTTAAAGTTGTTACAGAATCATTAAAAGCAGAAAAACAACAATTTTTGAAAGAACAACAAAATGATAAATTTGATGAACTTATGTATGATGGTAACACCATAGAGTTGTAGAAGAAAGAAGCTTTCCTATAGATGCCAGCTTACCTCTGAATAATTCGGTCAGTATACAAGTAGTTTTGGATACTGTCTAATAACCGACTGGGAGGTGACTGACATTGATTTTAGGAAAGCTTTTTTTATTGCCTTTTTTATGCAAATAACCTTTCTAAATGAAAAAAAATGGATGACGTCTAGGTGGAACCTCGTTTGTTTCCGACGGAGGTGGAAACGGTATTACTTGCTCGTAGGGCGGTGGTGGTAAGACGGCCTGTTTTCCTTCTTTAAATGGGAGGTCGACAGCACCCCCTTTTGAAATTCGTTCCTTTTTCAGTTGAGCTATGACATACTTCCCTACTTGTCGACCGAGTCGAAGGCCTTCATCGTTATCAATTGCAAAGTGAACCCCAGCATAAAGGCGTGATAAGGAATTTTCTTCGGCGATTTCTTTTAATCTATTTTTTTCTGCGGGGAAGAAGTAGCTTAGCACAACTTGAGCACAACCACTAACTGCTGCGTGTCCAGATGGATATGCTGGAAAGTGTGGAGTCGGAATGGCGGGCTCAATTTCTGAATCTAGTTGATCAGGACGTGCGATATCAAACATGTTTTTTAAATACCAAGTGATAACGAAACTGTCGTTGATTGCCGCATGAGTAGCTGCAATAATACGAGCTGCTCTTGGTGGGTTGACGTTATACGTGTCAATAAGTCGATCGATAATCGGTGTCCACTGCTTTGTCGGTGGACCAACAGAGAAATATTTTGCAATTGCTATCTGTTCATCGGTTAAATTATTCAGTGTATCTTTAACTAATGTTAACTCTTTTCCATAAAAGTCAATGAAACGAGGGTTACGAATTTTAAAAGATACAAGTTCTCCACTCATATCTGTAAATTGATTGCGCCAATTACGTTTAAAATAAAACATAGGCCAAGAGCTCGCTTCACGTTCCACTGGCTTCACTTTTCCACGATTAAATGTTGACCATTTTGGAGTTTTATATCGTTTAGATTTTTTCATAAAAAAGTCCTTTCATTTTTTAATATAGGTTATGTGGATCCTCCTTTTTAAGTGAATAAAAAAATAATAGAAAGAGGCAAATTTTTATCGTTTTAAAAATAATCGATACTCAATGTAAACCTTAGGTATAAATCATTAGCAAAACTGTAGACCTCCTTTCAAGAGAACCCTTAAAAATAATATTTTTTTCCTTCATTCCCCTTGACAATTTTTCAATCTTTTCATAAAATACGATTAATCACATAAAAACAGATTAATTTACTTGGATATAATTCGTACCAATTTAATATGTTTTAGCTGACTAGAAAAACTAGAGGCGATATGAAGTTTCATTACGAAGCTTTGTGTCGTCTTTTTCGATGTGAAAAAAGCGGCAGAATTCGGCTGGCAATATACATGCCAGATGGTGAAGTTGCTTCGCCATGATGGTTTTGTATGTAAAAAGCAAAATGACGGTCGGTTTTTCCGAACAA
>SKSA01000216.1 GCA_007118195.1 Anaerobacillus sp.
ATGGTGACGTAAATTTACCGAAATGGGAAAAGCATCATGAACCAGTCATTTTTCAACCTGAAGGATTCGATTTAGATGATGATGGTTTTAGAGACCCGTTCGTCTGGAAAGAAGGAGACACTTGGTATCAAATCGTTGGTTCTGGGATTAATGGTAAAGGTGGTACCGCGCTTTTATTTGAATCTACTAATATTATTGATTGGGAATTTAAAGGGTGCTTATATGTTAGTGATTACGCTAAGTATCCTTATCTAGGTAGAGTTTGGGAATTACCGATTCTCCTGCCACTAGGAAAAAACAGTCATGGAGAAGAAAAGCACTTATTTATTATTAGCCCCGTCGGTGAAGGGGCTGATGTTGAGGTGTTTTATTGGATCGGAACGTGGGACAAAGATAAAGGTCGTTTTACTCCAGACGAGGAAGATCCGCAGCTGTTTGATTTAGGAGATTTTCATTTTACTGGACCGAGCGCGATGGTGGACCCTGTTACGAAAAAATTACTTTTATTTACGATCGCCCAAGGGGAAAGAACGGCGGAATATGAACACGCTTCTGGGTGGGCGCATAATGCCGGTATGCCAGTCGAAGTGTTTTTAGGAAATGATGATCGTATGAGAATAAAACCTGTGGATCAAGTAAAAGAACTTCGTCGTGAAAAAATCATAGACTTGAAAAATATACCACTAGCAGAAGCTAACGCACATTTAGAGCTTATTTCAGGTGATATGTTAGAGATCAATCTGAAGTTTAAAGAAGCTTACGAAGGCAGTTACGGACTCTTCGTAAGACAAGCAAGAGATCGTAGTGAAGAAACATTATTTTACTATGATCACACTCAAGACCGCTTCTTTGTGGACCGTAATAAAACTACGCTCGACAAAAGAGAACGAACGACAGGAATTCAAGGCGGAGAAGTACAGTTAAATGGAGAGCCTGTAGAATTAAGATTACTTTTAGATAAATCGCTAATAGAAGCCTATGTCAATGAATTAAAAAGTTTAACTACTCGCGTGTATCCATTGAAGGATGATTCGAAGGGTCTTTCCTTATTTGGTGAAGACGATTTGATCATCGAAACACTTGAAGTTTGGTCGATGGCTGGGATTTATTAAAAGGTATAATTGATAACGTATAGACGGTAATAAAAAATTTAAAATCCAATAAATATTGGTAATAACGACGCAGTTTTTCGCAATAATGCGAGGAGGTGCGTTATTTTTTTACTATTTAGTTTTATTGTATTGACAGATAAACGCTTTCATATTATACTTCAGTTAATCGATTACGTAATCGTTTACTTGCTTCTTCTAAGCTGTAAATGGTTGCATCATGTATATAATTGTTTTAATATTAAAATCGTTACGTAATCGTTTACATCGCCGAGGTTTTCCTCAATAGGTGTTAAATAAAAAAAGAGAAAAACGGAGAGTTTACAATGAACAACGCAAGCATTAAAGACGTTGCTAAGTTAGCGAAGGTTTCAACCGCGACTGTATCTCATGTCATTAATGAAACTAGATACGTCTCAGAAACTACGAAAATTAAAGTTTATCAAGCAATGAAGGAACTAGATTACCAGCCGAACTTAATGGCGAAAGGGTTGCGAAGTCGCAAATCGAAAATTATCGGGTTAATTGTTCCAATGCTTTATTCAGATACTTCGAATTTCTTTTTCATGTCGATTGCAAACGGAATTGAATCGTACTTAAAAAAAGAAGGGTATAATTTAATTTTAAGCAATTCTCATGAAGATTTCCAACAAGAGGTCGAACAAATCAAATTGTTTAACTCTAAAGTCATTGATGGTTTAATTGTTGCACCAACAGGAAAAGAGTTCAGTGAGTACGAAAGTATTCTGTCAAAAGATTACCCGGTGGTGTTTATTGACCGTAAGCCAGAAGGATTTACAGGAGATGTCGTATTAGCGGATAGTCAGCAAGGCACTTACGAAGGAATTAAACAATTACTTGAAAAAGGACATGAAAAAATCGGCTTTATTTCTGGGTTTTTAGGGATAACGACAAGTGATGATCGTTTATTAGGTTATAAAAAAGCTTTTGCTGAACACAACATCGATATAAATCTAGCTTTAATAAAGGAAGGTGAACCAAGTCTTCCTGCAGGATATGAATTAGCGAAGCAACTAGTACAAGAAGAAAACATCACCGCTCTTTTTATTGCTAACAATATTATGACGATGGGTGCTTTAAAATACTTGAATGAACATAACATTAAAGTTCCTGATCAAGTGGCGATTATTGGATTTGATGATTACGACTGGATGAAAATTACGGCGCCACCATTAGCCGTCGTTAAGCAACCTTCTTTTGAAATTGGGGAACATGCCGTTAACCTACTGCTCAAGCGAATTGAAGAGCAAAACGGTGATGAAAAAGAAGAGATTATTTTACCAACTGAATTTGTCGTTCGTGAATCTATTTGAAATAGAGAGGAAACTCTCATTTTATAACAAAGGTAATCGTTTACGCAAAGGATTACGTAAACGATTACCTATTACTAAAATTTACTACGTAGGAAAGGGTGATAAAAAATATCTTAGTATGGTAAGATCAAAAAATATTATTTTTTCAAAATTTTTAAAAAAGAAAAGGGGAATTATTGATGAAATTTAAAAAATCACTACTAATGATGTTGATGATGATTGTTACTGCTAGTTTACTAGTAGTAGGTTGCGGTTCGTCCAATGAAGAAACAAGTAAAGATCAACAAAGCAATGACAATACAACAGATACGACAACAGATACAACGACTCCTTCGACAGATAAAGAAGAAGTAGTTTTACAACTTTGGATCCACCAAACAAATGAAAATGAAACACAATTCTACTTAGATCGTGCTGAAGAGTTTAATGAAGCACATAAAGGCGAAATTCGTGTTGAAGTAGCGCCTCCGATTATTGATGAAGGAAGTTCTTACAACGATGCAATTAACGCAGCGTTAGTAGCAGGTAACTTACCAGATTTAATTAAATTAGATGGTCCGTTTGTCGCAAGTTATGCAGCATCTGAAGTAATCAGACCTGTCGGTGAGTTTTTTACGGATGCAGACTTAGCAGATTATGTTGACTCTATTATCGAGCAAGGTAGCTATGATGGAAAGCTTTATTCACTTGGAGCGATGGAATCATCTGTAATGTTATATTACAACAAAGAAATTTTTGCTCAAGCGGGTATTGAAGCTCCAACATCTGTAGAAGATGCATGGACGTGGGATGAGTTCTTTACAGTAGCACAACAGTTAACAACAGATGATCAGTACGGCTTAAACTTATTTATGAACTATGGTGTAGGCGAATGGTTAACGTATATGGGTCTTCCTTTTATTTGGTCAAATGGTGGGGACATTCTATCACCAGACGGAACAACGGTTGAAGGCTACTTTAATGGCCCTGAAACAGTCGAAGCTTTAGAGTTTATCCAAAAATTATTTGCTGAAGGTGTTGTAAGTATTTCTCCTTCTGAAATGCAATTTGAAGAAGGAAACGCTGCAATGGCATTAGGTGGACCTTGGATCGCGAATTCAACTAAAGAAGCTGGTCTAGATTACGGAATGATGCCTTATCCACGTAGTAAAGTAGCAAGTTCTCCATCAGGAAGTATGGCATATGCAGTAACGAGTCAAACAGAATATCCAGAAGAAGC
>SKSA01000208.1 GCA_007118195.1 Anaerobacillus sp.
CATTTATAAAATATACGCGAGAATTAAACCGATCGTTCCGGCAGCAAAAGAGTAAAAGAGCATCGGACCTAGAGTCATTCGAATAATCGCTCCTTCTTTTCCTAACAGACCAACGACAGAGGCAGCGGCAACAACGTTCAACACACAGATCATATTACCCGCATTCGCACCTAGAACTTGCATACTTAAAACAATCGTTGGATCGACAGCAATTTGATCTGCAACACTAAACTGGAACAACGAAAACATCATATTACTAAATGTCGCACTCCCTGAAATAAATGAACCTAATGCCCCGATTAATGGAGCGACTAACGGCCAAGACCCACCCATCATCGCTGATGCGGTGTTAGCCAACTCAATTGGCATACTTTGTAAATGAGCATCATTTATGCCAGAGTTAATAAAAATCCGCACCATCGGAACAGCGGTAAACAAGGCAATTGCACTACCGACGATCGCTTTTCCTGACATCGAAAACGTCTTGGCAAGCTGTGAGGTACTCATTTTATGAACAAAGAACGTAATCAAAACGACTAATACAAACACTGAACCTGGTAAATATAACGGTTGCAGTGACGTCCCAATATTGGTACCTAAAATATTGTTCCAAGTAATACTAAAGCTTAATAACCATTGTTTTAATGGTAAAACTTCAAGACGTGTTAATACAAGGAAAAAACCGACGAGTAAGTATGGAACCCAAGCCACTAAAAGAGGTAACTCTTTTTTCATTCCTTTTTCTTTCACTTCAGAAGCCTCACTTGCAAACTCTTGTCCAATCCATGACGGTAACCAGTCTGCTTTTTTGGAAAAATCCCAAGCTTCTTTCGGTAACAAAAATCCTTTTTTCGCCGCTGGAACAACAATGATTAGTCCAATTAAACCACCAAAAATCGACGGAAATTCTGGTCCTAAAAATGTTGCTACTAGTAAAGCAGGAATTGTAAAAGCGAAACCGGCAAAAAGGGCAAATTTCCAAACTTGTAAGCCTTCACGGAAAGAACGGTTTTCACCGAAAAATTTCGTTAACATCATAACTAAAATTAATGGGATTAATGTTCCAACAAACACGTCAATTCTCATAATTTGTGCTGCTAAAATGCTCATATAATCGAGCATCGGAATATCTCCTAAGTACGGTTGAACGACAGGAGCAATTTCAGATCCTTCTTGAAGTCCTTGGTTGACCCCAACGATAATCGGTGTACCGACTGCTCCGAATGATACGGGACTACTATCAGCAATTAAAGCTAAAACGACTGCGGCAAGCGGAGGAAAACCTAAAGCAACCATAAGCGGCGCACCAATGGCAGCTGGAGTTCCAAACCCCGCTGCTCCTTCTATGAATGCTCCGAACAACCAAGCGATAATTATTAGTTGAACACGACGGTCTGCCGAAATTCCTAAAAAACTATTTCTAATTGTATCGATGGCACCACTAAGTTTTAGCGTGTTGAGAAGTAAAATCGCACCAAAAACGATATATAAAATAGAGACCCCGATAATAATCCCTTCTAGTGATGCAGCTACTACTTGAATGATGGGGACTTGCCAATATAAAACGGCTAAAACAGCTGTAGCGAGTAAGCTAATTGGCATCGCCTTAACAGCTGGCATTCGTAATACGACTAAAAAAAGTAATACAGCAATAATGGGTGTTAATGCAACTAAGGTAGTAATCATCTTAATTAGTCCTTTCCTAAGTAAATATGTTGAAAATAAAATTGGCTTATTGGCTTAGGATTTATAACAATAGCAAAACCTATTCATTGGATAAAAAGCTCTTGTTTAATTTCCCCTTCATACCAATAGAAAATAAGTTTATACAAAACTCTCAGACCGTGCAACATCACCAAAGCAACTGAACTCAATCACACCATGTGGAATACATCTTCGAAATTACTTCGTGCAGCTTTGCGACGAGGAAGCATGCTTCAAACCACCATGACGTAGCGACGTCACCATCTAGAATGTAAATGCTGGCCGATTTCTCTCGCTTCATTGTAAACTTCTAGCGAAATTCAGAGGGTCGTTCAGGAAATCACTCGTTCTTTTTTCAAAAAAAACAGCAAAGAATCACCATTCTTTTACTGTCTTTTTTCATATTTTTTATTGCTCATTTAGAAGAATTATATGGTTAAATTTTCTTTAAGGTAATATCCATGAAAACGATTAGTTATATAGGGACATTTCCTCTTTCCCTGTAACCGTGTTTACATACCTTTTTTGATCGTGCTGATCTTTATAAACATGAACTAACTGATAATTGCCTAACGCAAATGATTTCAACAACCTAGTCGAATCGTAACTTAGCTTTTGACCTTCGCGCTTTGCTAAGTTATTCAAACCCTCTTCGATCGTAATATTGCTCTTGAAAGAACTAGGTAATAACGATGTGTCGATCACACTATTCCCTTCTCTTGCCATAAATCTATACAGGTGCCCTGTTCGACCATCTACATAAATCAAAAGTGTTTGTTGAAGTTTGTATCCTTCGTAAATTGGTGTTACTAAATAACTGTACAACTGATGATCTCGGTTACTACTAAAATTATAGTTCATACCCAAAAATTCAAAATCCCAATCGAGAAGTTCAGAATATTGTTTTTGTAAAAGATTTTGTAAATTTTCTCTTACCTCAGCTTCAGGAAGCACATCTCCTGTAAATTCTTGTCTAGTGAAGTTATCGAATTTAATTATCTGCCCTGTAAAAGCGTCAACTGTTACACTGTACGTAATTGCACCTCTATCTTTACTGCGAATCTCTACTGAGTATCGTCCATTACTTTTCGGAGTTTGATTAGCCCACTCAAGAAAATTAATCGTTACATTTTCATCTTCTAAATCCAAAAGATCGATAAGTCGGTTTTCAATTTCAGACTTCGGTAACAGCTCAATTTGCTCGGGGAGCTTTTGAAATCGAGTGTAATTATAAGTTAGTTCATTGATTTGATCATGAAACTCGACGATCTTTCCGATATCGAGACGAGAAAATAAACTTACACGATCTCGCTCTTCCTCAACGTGCCCTATATATTCAAATATGAGATTATTGATTTTTTCAAATGCTAATTCGTCCGTTTCATTCCAAAGTCCTTGGCGATACCTTTCGTTTAGCAATTCTAAGAAATCATGTAAATGAAAACTAATGAAAAGCGAGCCCGTTGTGTTTTCATAGTCTCTTTTTTCTATCACGTTTAAATATCTAACAATTCTTCCGTTAATATCTTGAAGCTCCATCGTTTTGTTCGTTACATTTCGATTAAACTCATAATCACTTTTAGCAGAATCAACCTTAAATCGTAGGTCATTGATGGCAGGGGCTGCTATCGATAGCTCATGAACGAGCCATTTTCGGTTATCTTCATAATTTAAATAACTATATATAACGAGAAGTGAAGCCATAAAAAGTAAAGCAACCTTCATTTTTCGCAATTTCAGCTTCATTTTTATTTTTTCATCTAACGAAGGAGATGGCACAATCGTTTCGTTATCGACTTTAACTTCACTAGAAAAACCTTGGCCACTCTCATAAATTTTTCTACATGTTGAGCAGCTTTGTAGATGTTCATCGACCCGCGCCCTTACATTAGGAGATAACTCATTTTCTTCGTATAAAACATATAAGTCTTGAACGACTTCGCAATCAAATTTCATA
>SKSA01000177.1 GCA_007118195.1 Anaerobacillus sp.
AACATGAAAATGACCTCCTTTGTTTTTTTTGAAATAAAACGCTTACATTTTTAGGTAGTTAGATAGATGGTTCGTTGGTTTGTTTGTTTGGAAAAGAAAGCACTCAATTTTACATTTAGATTATGATAAGTAAACCGTCATACTAATTTTGTATGAAAGTAAATGCCGGGCGGGTTTCGCGAACGAGCGTCTGAGATTCGCTAGAAGGTCACTGCGAAGTGAGTGAAATCCCCCGGAATTTTTTCATATTAGATGGTGACGATGCTTAGTCATTATCTTTTTGTACGAACTTGACTGATTTCTAACTTCTAAATAGAAATAATTAATGAAACTATATTTTTATTGTAAGGGAGAAGCGTTAATTTGTGACAGAAATTTGACAGAAGCTTATATATAAAGATAAACCGACGATAAGTTTAATTATTCAAAATATTATAAAAACAATAAGAGTT
This sequence comes from Anaerobacillus sp., assembly GCA_007118195.1. GTDB lineage: Bacteria > Bacillota > Bacilli > Bacillales > Anaerobacillaceae > Anaerobacillus. Next base: position 453 of record SKSA01000177.1, read on the forward strand.
GAAGAAGAGCTTGAAAGATCATATCATACGTCAAAACTCTAACTTATTGAGGATTAGGTTCCGAAAGATGCTTCGATCGCAGTCTATGACGACACACTCCAACCTAATGCTATATCAGGCTGGAGTTTATTTCGTTTAGAGTGCGCTTTCTTTTTTCAAAAGGGGGCGAAGGAGTTTTGTTTCACCCTGTCTGTTTCCAGCTTCAATTCGTTTAATTTCTAATTGAAGTAAGATGGAAATAACAGCTGCGATTAATATTAACCCAGTAAACACATAGAATACCGGTATATAGCTTGCAGCTCTCTCTCTAATCATAGAAACTAGGAGGGGACCTAGAATACCTCCTAAAGACCATGTTGTTAACAGATAACCGTGGATTGCACCTAGTTGTTTTGTTCCAAACAAATCACCAATAAAGGCAGGGAGATTTGAGAAACCACCGCCATAACAGCTAACTACAATAAATACTAAGGCTTGAAACACGATAACATTAGCTATATTGGGGAGGGTTAAAAAGGCAATAAGTTGTAGAACAAAAAACGTGATAAATACGGTTGGGCGACCAATATAGTCAGATATAGCTGCCCAGCCAAGTCTACCCCCACCGTTGAAAATCCCCATGAGTCCTACCATCGTAGCTGCTCCCGCTGCTGTTAAACCGACTACTTCTTGGGCCATTGGTGAGGCTACAGAGATCATCATAATTCCTGCTGTAACATTAATGAGCATCATACTCCAAAGCATCCAAAATCGTCTCGTTTTTATCGCTTCTTTTGCGGTTAATTGAGCCAAATCCTTTTTCATCACTTTCTTCCCTGATTCAATTGCTTGTTTCATTCCTTCTGGCATCCAGTCTTTAGGTGGGGGAGCAATATAAGAAGCCCCTAAAACCATGATAATAAAGTAACTAAACCCTAATATATAGAAGGTTGCTGTAATTCCTATCAAACCCATTAATGAAACTGCAATTGGTGCAGTAATTAAAGCACCAGTTCCAAATCCTAAAACCGCCATACCTGTTGCTAAACCGCGACGATCCGGGAACCATTTTATGAGAGTAGAAACTGGTGAAATATAACCAATTCCCATACCTAATCCACTTGCTACCCCGTAGGTTAAAAGAAAAAGTGGAAGGGAATTGATTGCAACTGCTATACCAGCCCCCGCCTGACCTAGACCGAAAAGAGTAGCAGCTAATAACGCTGATTTTCTTGGACCATGTTTTTCTACGAATGACCCAAAAAAGGCTGCAGCAAATCCTGCCAGTGCCATCATGATTGTAAACGACAGGGTGATGCCTGTCACTGACCAACCAAGTAGGTCGCGGATGGGGTTTATATAAACACTGTAAGCGTAGGCAGCTCCAATTGACAGATGAATAGCAATAGCAGATAAAGCGATTAACCATCGATTTTTTAACATAAAAATTCCCCCCGAAATTTATTTGATTGATTAATCTTCCATTGTCGATAATCGCCAGTCCAGTAGGAAAGTTGAACTCCTTTGCTTGTAAGGCTCTTCTCACCACCTTACAAGTTTAGTCATAGGCCAACAGAACACTTATTCCTTTTCATTCTAAAAATTGATATACTTCCTCAAAATTGTGTAAGTTGTAGTCGGCAACATTTACAGAGATTAGTTTTAGTAACATGAAAACGACCTCCTTATTATCTTTTTTTGTCAATTAAAGCGCTTACATTTCGTTTCTAGAAAAAGATGCTGAATGACATTGGTCAATTCCTAACTTATAAATAGAAATAATTAGGAAAAGTATTATTCTAATTGTAAGGGGGAAGCGTTTATTTGTGACAAAAATTTGACAAAAGCTTATATAAGGGGATAAAATATTAATAAGTTTGATTATTCGGAATATTATAAAAATAAATGAAGGGGTTGAGGAAAAACTTGGAAGATAATATTGTACGTCAAATCTCTAATTTTATTGAAGATTGGGTTCCGAAAGACGCTTCTATAGCTGTAGCAGGTAGAGATCGCTATGTGTCATATATTCCAGGTAAGCATGACATTCAAATCAAACAAGGTCAACCTATTCCTTCAGGTAGTATTTCTGAACGAGTTTATTTACAAAAACAAAAGGTCGAATCATTAGTCGATAAATCAGTTTTTGGTAAGCCTTATTATGGGATCGGCTATCCGTTAGAGGATAAAACCTCTAGTTTGAGTGGTGTGGTGACCGTGATTTTACCGCCCGAATTTTTGACGCGTAAGGCTGAACCGATTTCTTATGTTGCTGGTAGAAGAGATGAAATCTGGACCCCAATCCCAATCGAACAAATTATTTATATCGAAAGCTTTCAGAAAAAAACGATTATCTATACGAAAAATGGTTCATACAGTGCCAAGCATCCTTTGAAAATACTACAACACCGTTTACCCAACACATTTATGCGAATTCATCGTTCATTCATTGTCAACATTGACTATATTGATCATATTTCTAGAGACATCTCTTCAAATTTTCAAGTGAAATTGAAAGTGTTCGATGGTAAAAATTTGGTCATTAGTCAGACGTATATTCAGCAAGTGCGAGCGATTTTAGGTTTTTGATTGAAGAGTTTAATACGCATTTATTTTGAAAGGGATAGCTTACTGCTAGAAACGCAGGGAGCTATTTCTTTTTTGGGGTTAAAATGTGCGGAGGTGTTCGTCAAGCCTGGTTCAAGTTAGAGAACGCTGAGGTTGCAGACATACGTTCTGTTTTTTTGCGAATTTGTGCCTAATTTTTAGGGGGAGCGGACATCAGTTCCGTTCTTTATTTGAAAAATGGTGAATTTGTCGTGATTTGGAGTTGATAACGGAACGAATGTGAGAACACGGGATTTTGACTATACGTCCGTCAAACTTAAACTCTAGTAAAAGTAGACAAGTGCTGTGCATACGGACATGTATAACTTTTCTAATGCGACCACTTAACACTATGTTAGCTTTTCAGTTACACGATCGTGGAGAAACAGAGAAAGCAATCCAGCATTATAAAGAATTACTAGAACTAAACCCGGGTGACAACCAAGGGGTTCGTTATGATTTGTTTATTGCTTATATTGATAAAAATAGATTAGAGGACGCAGAAGCACTTTTAAAAAAACAGAACGTACGTCCGTATATGTGCTGGAAATGACATCTATTAAATCTTTTTCACACTTGTCGTCCTTACTTTCATATACGATAGCATAAAGAAATCG
>SKSA01000170.1 GCA_007118195.1 Anaerobacillus sp.
AACTCATAACTCTTCACTCAAAACTCAAAACTTAATCCACCAGATCGTTTTTTTAAAACACACCTGATGGATTCGGTTACATTAGTTTTCTAATTCAGTTATTTTCGCAATACGGCGGGCATGACGTCCACCTTCAAATTCGGTTTCTAACCAAACTTTGGCGATTTCTCTTGCAAGTCCTGCTCCGATGACGCGCTCACCCATGGCTAATACATTTGTATCGTTATGTTCCCGCGTTGCTTTTGCACTAAAAACGTCATGGGCAAGAGCGCAACGAATCCCTTTAACTTTGTTGGCAGCAATGCTCATGCCAATTCCTGTGCCACAAATGAGAATACCGCGGTCGACTTCTCCATCAACTACTTTTTTCGCTACAGGAAATGCATAGTCAGGATAATCTACAGATTCATCGCACGTACAACCTACATCTTCATATTGAATTTTCATTTCATCCATTAATGCTTTTACTTCTTCTTTAATGTTAATGCCACCGTGATCAGATCCAATTGCTACTTTCATCTTGAAAATCCTCCAAATCAAGAAAAACTGACACTATCTACGCCAAATGCTTGTTTTTCAATTTTCTTAAATTTTTTAGTCTGGAAATTAAGTTCTAAATTTACCAATCGTTTTTTGTAATTCATTTGCCTGTTTTGCTAAAATCTCAGCTGAAGCAGCGATTTCTTGCATAACACCCGCTTGTTGCTGTGTAACTGATGATACTTCATGTGTACCTGCTGACGTTTCTTCAGCGATAGCTGCTACTTCTTGCGATTCTTTCGTTGTCACTTTGATTGCTTCTAGTTGGCGATGAACGAGTTCTGTTATATCTTTTACCGCATTTGCAACTTCATTCACTGATTTTGTCATGTCAGCAATAGCTTCGTTTGTTTCTGTTCCTTTACGCGCCTCTTTATTCGCTACTTCGACTTGGTTGGAAATTTGAGTTGAAACGTTACGTACTTCATCTTGAATGTTTCTAATTAACTGGGAAATTCCTTGAACTGCTTGGGAACTTTCATCTGCTAGTTTACGAACTTCATCAGCAACTACAGCAAAGCCTCTTCCTTGCTCTCCAGCACGGGCTGCTTCAATCGAAGCGTTTAAAGCAAGCAAATTTGTTTGTTCGGCAATGTCTCCAACGAGTGAAATAATTTCGCCTACTTTTTTGGCGTGCGATTCTAAACTACCAACCGCTGTTAACGATTTTTGATTATCCTCTGCTAATTGATTGATGCCTGTGACAAGGGAATGGATTACTTTTTTACTTTCTTCTAACGTATCTACCATTTCAATCGACAGTTGTCGTGAAGAATTCGCACGTTCTTCAACTTGGTCGGCAATTCTAGAGACATCTTCCATCGATGCCGCTGTATTTGTAACAGAAGTTGCAGAATTTTCAGCTCCTACTGCAATATCCTCAATCGTTCTCCCAATATTTTCAGCTTGCGCGGCCGCGGCCGTTGATGCATTAGTAATTTCAGTTACTTTTTCATTGGTTAGTTCGAAATTGGTACCGATATCAGAGACCATTTCACGTAATTTTTGAACCATATCGCGATAAGCTAATCCTAAAGCGCGGATCTCATCATCCGATTTTGACACTTCTACATCAACACTAATATCGCCATTTGCTACCTTGCGTGAAGCTTCTTCAAGTTTATTAAGCGGTTTCGTAATGAAACCCGCAGCAATATACCCTAGTACCGCACACCAAAATACACCGAGAGCTAATGTCAAAACTGTAAAAACTGTTTCATTAATTCCTAACATGGAGCCCAGTACTTCACTTAAGTAAAAAATAAAAAACGCACTCGTTATGTAAGTCATCGCAGCTACCGTAGAAATACCTACAACCATTTTTCTCCTTAAACTAAACTTATACTTCTTCTTCACACTCATACCGTTTCCCCCAAATCGCTTTTATTCCTTAATCAATAGCTTCTAAATGACCACTTAATTTTTTAACTTCTATATTTTTTCGATCATCTTATCGATCGCTTTTTCAATTTCATCAGCAGTTTTCCTATAAATATCTATGTTTCCGCCGAAAGGATCTGAAATATCGTAGGTTGGAATCAGTTTTTCTAAGTTTTCGATCGCAATTCGATCATTTTTAATTAAGCTTTGGAGCTCATTCGTTAACTCGTTTAACTCATTTTTAGCAGAAACATCACTACGTTTATTCAACTGTTCAATTTTTTCTTTATGATCCGCTAAAAACTTAGCTTGCTTCATTTCTAATTCAGCATAGTGATGCTGTAATAACTCTAGATTTTTCGCAATTTGCTCATCATTATTGTAAGCGAATTCTTTTAACGTACTAATTTTTTCAATGAAATGAGGGAACTGTTTAATTAATAACGTTTTATGCCTTTCTGTAAGTGTTAATACAACGTCTGCCCAATTCATTAAATCTTCATCAACTTGACTAGAGCTATGTTGTAATTCGATCCTTTTTTCTTTTAAAACATCTACTGTTCCTTCCGAAGCATCCATTCCTGGTAAAGCGTTGACTCCTGCTGACTTCACTTCAAAATCAGGACGTTTCTCTTTTAAAAGAGCTTGTGCAAGGGGACTTCTGCAAGTGTTGCCGGTACATATGAAGAGGAATTTTTTCATTTCCTCACTTCCCTTCTATTACTTTATGTTTTATTCTCTAAAGAAGAATTTTTGTTACCAAAATTTTAACATATTGTGAAATAGCCTGAACATGTAGAAAAACTGGGCAGGTAATCAAAATTTTACACATCGATTTAGCTTCATCGCTAAAATTTATAGTCCCTTAAACGAGTGAATTTCATAATTACTAAAAATGAGCCACATCACGCAATATATAGTTTGCGAATGGTTTTGACGCAACTATATATATTGATCTTAGTGGCGGAAATAACGGATTATGAAATTCATTAAACGTATAAAAATTTTATCAACATGATTAACTTGTTGATAATATTATTATTTTATCATAAAAATTTGAGTACAATGTGAAAAAATTCAATTAATTTATTCAATCGGTATTAAATTAAAAGCTTAATCCCAAATGCTAATAAAATGCACCCTCCTAATAATTCTCCATAAGTACCGATATATCCTTGTACTTTTTTCCCGATGATGAGACCGAGCCACGATAACGCCATGCTCATCAAACCAAAGCTTAATAGGGTTACAATTGTTTTTGCACCGATCATGCCTAAGCTTAATCCTACTGAAAAACTATCAACGCTTACACTTAAAGCAAAAAGAACTAGACCAATACCAACCGGCTTTATAATGCCCCCGTCTCTTTCATTAGAAAATATCGCAGAATAAATCATTTGAATGCCAAGAACGAGTAACAAAAGACCACCAATCAAAACAGCGACAAAACCAAAATATTGACTTAAAAACTTGCCTATGACGATTCCTAAGAAAGGCATAATAATATGAAAAATCCCAATAATTAGCCCAATATTAAAAATATGTTTATAACGAAGGCCGATCATCCCCATTCCAATCGCTAAAGAAAAAGCGTCCATCCCTAATGCAAAAGCCATGACGCTTATCGTTAATATTTCACCTATCAAAAGGATCTCCCCCTTGTACATGCTATTCTAACCTATGCATGTTCGAGGAGTTTTATGTAGTTTTGAGTGGGGGGTTTTGAGTTTTGAGT
>SKSA01000388.1 GCA_007118195.1 Anaerobacillus sp.
TAATTGCGCATGCTTTTTCGAAGAAATAGACCATGTAACCGAAGTGGTATGGCGTTAGTTCTGGGATCGATACGATTAAGTTTGGAACCCCACCGTCAGTGTGGGCAAGCATCGTTCCTTCAAACGCTTTTTTATTCACGAAATCCATCGTCTGGCCAGCTAAATAGTTTAAGCCATCTAAATCACTCGCTGCTTCTTCAATCACTATTTCTTTCTCAACTTTTTCAACATGAAGAATCGTTTCAAAAAGATCGCGACGACCGTCTTGGACGTATTGTCCCATTGAATGTAGATCAGTTGAGAAGTCTACAGCTGCAGGGAAAATTCCTTTTTGGTCTTTTCCTTCACTTTCACCGTAAAGCTGTTTCCACCACTCAGAAACGAAGTGAAGTGCTGGCTCGTAGTTCACCATTAATTCAATCGTTTTTCCTTTGTTGTAAAAAGCATTACGAACAGCCGCGTATTGATAAGAGTGGTTCACAGTTAAATCTGGGTTTTCTAAATCTGTCATCGCATCACGAGCACCTTGCATCATCGCTTCAATATCTACACCACTAACTGCAATCGGAAGTAACCCTACAGCTGTTAAAACAGAGAAACGCCCACCTACATCATCAGGAACGACAAATGACTCATAACCTTCATCTGTTGCTAATGTTTTGAGTGCACCGCGTTCTTGATCGGTTGTTGCAAAAATACGTTGACGCGCTTCTTCAACACCATATTTTTTCTCTAAATAATCACGGAAAATACGGAACGCAATCGCTGGCTCAGTCGTTGTCCCAGATTTTGAAATGACATTGACAGATACATCTTTTCCTTCAATAAGATCTAGTAAGTCACGCACATATGTAGAGCTAATGTTATGTCCGACAAAAATCACTTGTGGCGTTTTACGATCTTCTTTTGATAAAACGTTATAAAACGTATGGTTAAGTGCTTCAATCGCAGCACGAGCCCCTAAGTATGAGCCACCGATACCGACGACTAACAATACGTCTGAGTCTGACTTGATTTTTTCCGCTGCTTTTTTAATGCGTGCAAACTCTTCTTTGTCATAGTTTTCAGGAAGATCAACCCAACCTACATAGTCATTGCCTGCGCCCGTTTTGTTATGTAATGCATTGTGAGCCGCTGTTACTGCGTCTTGTAAATACGTCACCTCATGCTCCTGAATAAAATCTAATGCCTTCGAGTAATCAAATTTTAATTTTCCACTCATATGAAACCCTCCTACAGTTTTTTATATGGTTTGTTATTTGCCGTAATGTTACCTCTTTTACTTTATAAAAACGACAGCGACAAATCAAGTTTCCATTTTTATGTAAGCGTAACCAATTGACTTTTTTTAAAAATAAATAAACATCGGGACAGCAACTGCCCCAATGTTAGCTTTAATCCAACTCTTTTTCATTGTAAATAATTAATCCTTAAATGGTTTAAGGGTTATAGACCCCCACCTCAACGCGTAGCGTAGGTGGGAACTTTTAATCAGGTGGAGTCGAGACTCCATCTAATTTCTCGATGTTTCAGCTTGATGAAACGAGTTCGCTTGACAGTCGTCTTTCGCGAACATGTCTCTAAAAGTCGATCTGGTCCTTCTACACCTCTATGTACGGTCGTCAACCGCGGATTTGGTTCGACTCCTGATAATTTTTACGTTAATGAATTTCACAATCCTTATTTAACGCCACTAGTATGTTACATCTAGTTGAGTTATATCGTTCTCAACTAGATGTAGATGGATGTGGCTAGTTTATTGGTATTATGAAATTCACTCACGTAAAGTGATATGTATTTATCCAAAATTTTTTATTTCTACATTATACCAATATGTATAATAAACGTCATTCTTTCTCATTCTAACAGTAGAAGCAGTTAAGCTTCTTGTACAATGAATGATTCCCCCGTTTAAGGAGGTGAGAAGAATGAGCGGAATTCAACGGTTTGCTTTAGTTCTTGCGATTATTGGTGCGGTTAACTGGGGCTTAATTGGGTTCTTTCGTTTCGATTTAGTTGCTGCGATCTTCGGTGGACAAGCAGCTGGATTTTCAAGATTTATTTATGCGTTAGTCGGTCTTGCTGGTTTATATTGTATCTCTATCCTTTTCAAGCCTGATGAAGAGTTAGAACGAAGCCCTCAACCAGAAAGATAAAGTATTTCTACATCAATTGGGGGTGCTTTTCGCTGCACTCCCATTGATGGATATGTTTGCTCATACCACTTCTTTATTAAATACACGTTTTTGGCTGTCTTAAATTAAAGGATTTATGAAATGTCTATGACACGATTTTTATACCTTCTTATGGACGTTCTTCAAGGTTATCCTTTATTTTCCGACAGTCTTTTTTCATTTCCAGGGGAATATTTTGTAAAAAAAAAAAATGCAACCGTCTACAGAGAGCGATTGCGTTTTTTTCATTATTTTTTGATGCGCTTGTTTAGGTCAGCTTGAATTTCGTTTGATTGCTTTAACCAACCTTTAAGTTTTTCTTCAAGTGTATTGAACCCTTGGCTCTTCTCTTGACTTTTCGCTTCTGCTTTTCTTGGTCTTTCTGTACGAGCAGGTCTTGCTGGTTTTTCTGGCGCTGGTACTGTTTCGCGAATTGATAAAGAAATTTTCCCTGTAGCTTCGTCTATTGACATTACCTTTACTTTGACTTCATCGCCAACAGTAAGGTGCTCGTTAATATCTTTAACAAACCCATGAGCAACTTGAGAAATATGAACTAACCCTTGTTTCTCTCCTTCAATTGCTACAAACGCTCCAAAAGGTTTAATACCTGTAACTTTTCCTTCTACTACACTTCCAACTTCTAATTGACCTGACATAAAAACAACTCCTAACTATTTTTTAACTTATTAAGTATAGCATAAATCGACACAATAAACAAAGACCATGTTTCCTTTTATATACCACTTTTATTTTTCACTAAAACATTTAAGAACATGCGTAGAAAAGCGTAAGCGCCTTGACTACTCCGCGGTATAAAGAAAAGAGGGTGTCCTATAAGTGTCAGTTATCCAGAGATAAATACGAAATATAGAAGTGATTTATGAATAATCCATCTATATTTAACACTTACGGTAACTGACACTTTTCTACAGGACCCCTCTTACGAGAAATTATCTATTTTTTTTATAACTAGTTCAGTTAACTCCGTCTCCGAAATTTCGTCACTTTGTGCTAAACTTCCAGCTTCAGCAGTTAATAAATGTTTCCAGCATTTATTTTCAACTAATTCGGTAACGATCAACTGAATTAAACCCTTTTTGTTTAGTTTTGAATAACCACGAATTTTACAGTACTTGGCGAGGGCAACCAGCTTGTCCTTCGTATAGTTTTGTAACGTCTGTTGAAGGTCTTTTTGCTGAGAAGTTACTTCTTCAGTGTTTGCATCCTCAGCATTCAGTTCATCAGAGCCCGTTTCTGAAGTATCCGTTCCTTCGATATTCACTTTTTCAACATTCGTTTTCTCACTCGTATTGGAATTCGCTCCAATAACGTCCATTAACGTTTTTTCAAGATCGTCCCAATCATTTAATACAGGCCCAAACTTGCCCTTTTCAGTTTGTAGCTGTTCTAGTGCCTGCTCTTTACCGTTAACGTGGAATGCTGTTTTTACCTTTAATGAGATCGCAGCATAA
>SKSA01000237.1 GCA_007118195.1 Anaerobacillus sp.
ACGAGTCGAAGTAAGTATTTTAACGGGTGAAATTGAGCTTGACCTTTCATAACCAGCGCTTTTTTCATCGGAAGTTGCTTGAATGGCATACTGTCTACAGTATCACCAGGGATCTTCAATTTTTCATAAGCTCTTGCTTCATTATCAAGTTTACTTAACTCTTGATCGCTGTTCGTATAAATGTAGGCATCGTGCTCTTCGTAGCCGCAATCAATGTTGAGCTGTTGGATCGTATTTTTTATGAAAGCACGGGCCGAGTCAGTTGAGTTAAAGTACATTTTTGCTTTCTCTTCACCGAAATGGTTGATAAACTCATCGTAAATGAGTCCGTGCTGTGACGTGATTTTTGCAGTCGTATGTCCTGTCGTTCCGTTTAAAATAGAGCCAGCTTCAACAATCGTTACTTTTACACCTTCAAGCGAAAGTAAGTAACCTGCTGTAATTCCACTCATCCCTGCACCGATGATCGTCACGTCTGTCGTTATATTTTCGTTTAAAGGTGGAAATGAAGGAAGTGTTAAGTTTTGATGCCAATAAGGATCTGGAAATTGTGGCCAATTAATATTTGTCATAGTTATATCCTCCAAATTATAGTTACAAAACTATTTTTTCCTAAAATTAAAAAACAATGTTAGGAAATTCGGTGGATTCTTTTTAGTACTATATGTAAAATAATAGAATACTTTTAAAAGGTGGTAGATAGCATGATTTTTTTCGATATAGATGGAACTCTTCTAAATGAGGAAAAAAAATTACCGATTTCAACTAAAGAAGCGATTGCTGAATTAAAGGAAAAAGGGCACCAAGTAGCAATCGCCACAGGACGGGCTCCGTTTATGTTTAAAGAGTTGCGTGAAGAGTTAGGAATTGACACGTTTATCAGCTTTAACGGACAATACGTTGTCGCTAGAGGTGAAGTGATTTATAAAAACCCTCTGCATAAAGAAACGCTTAAATCACTAATGGATTTTGCAAATCGTAATGAACACGCATTGGTGTTTATGGATCACGAGGATATGAAGGCGAACGTTGAGTATCATTCGTATATAGAAGAGAGCATCGGTACGCTAAAGTTTAAACATCCTAAGTTTGATCCTGAATATGTGAATGATCGTGAAATTTATCAAAGTCTTTTATTTTGTAAAGATCATGATGAAAAAAATTATATCGATACATTTAATCAGTTTCATTTTATACGTTGGCATCCCGTATCTACAGATATCTTGCCTGCAGGTGGCTCAAAAGCCAAAGGCATTGAGCACGTCATTCGTCATTTAGGTATAGCTAGCGATCAAGTGTATGCGTTTGGCGATGGATTAAATGATATTGAAATGTTGAGTTTTGTTGAGAATAGTATTGCGATGGGGAACGCCCATGATAAAGTTAAAGCTTCCGCCAAGCATGTAACGAAACATGTTGATGAGGATGGAATCGAGCACGGCTTGAAGTTAGTCGGTTTGTTGAAGTAGCCTTACGAGGTAATAAAGGAATTTAAAATTAAAAATTTATAATTGTTGAAAGCATCGCTGTGATGCTAAAATCGCCCGTATTGTAATCATTTGCAGTACGGGCATTTAATTTCAAAAATTCGTTTTAAAATTTATTACAAAAACCATTAATCGAAAATGGACCTTTATAAATTATTAACATAGACCATTTATATTACAATTAAAAAAAGTAGAGGATTAGTATATAATGATAATTTCTAAGTTCAATAAGAACTTAAGGGAATGTTTACAATCCCTAATAAACATAAAAAACATTTGAGAGAGTTGTGAGTGTAAGTAAGTAGAAGTTGTGAAATGACATTATGAAGTTCTAATTTTCATGAGCGATTAAAAATATTTACATAGAGGTGAAGAGTATGAAGCAGCATCAAGAGCAAGAGTATGAGCATGAAAACCACCAAGAAAAACACCAACAGCAAGAACAACATCATCAACAACAACTACAAAAAGCAAACCAAAATATCGAAAAAATAAAGGAAAAAGTCGCTGAAAATCATTGGAGGCTTCAATATCATGTGGTACCACAAGCCTATTGGATGAACGACCCGAACGGTTTCATCTATTATAAAGGTGAATACCACTTATTTTATCAACACCACCCGTATTCTCCTCAATGGGGACCGATGTATTGGGGCCATGCGAAAAGTAAAGATTTAGCCAATTGGCAGCACTTACCGATTGCCCTTGCCCCAAGTGAAGAGTATGACCAAGATGGTTGTTTTTCAGGAAGTGCAATTGAAAAAAATGGAAAAATGTACTTAATGTATACAGGAAACGTTTGGACAGGTCCAAATCAAGATACGGATTTAAAGCAAGTGCAATGTCTAGCGGTAAGTGAAGATGGGGTCAATTTTGAAAAATTAGATAAAAATCCAGTGATTTCAGGGGTACCGCAAGGAAATATTCATCCTTTCCATATACGTGATCCAAAAGTATGGAAGCATGGAGGCGACTATTATTGTGTGCTAGGATCAAAAACGACCGAAGAAACAGGACAAATTCTTTTATACCGCTCAAAAAACTTAAAAGATTGGGAATTTGTTAATATTGCTGCAAAGGGTGAAGGAAACTACGGATTTATGTGGGAGTGTCCGGATATTTTTCATTTAGACGGAAAAGATGTTCTGGTGATGTCGCCACAGGGGGTAAATCCAGAGGGGGATCTCTATCATAACTTGCACCAAGCGGGTTACGTCCTTGGTCATTTAAATTACGATACTGGCAAGTTTCACTGCGAGCCATTCGAGCTTCTTGATTATGGCTTTGATTTTTACGCACCACAAACAACGAAGGATGACAAAGGTCGTCGTATCTTAATCGCTTGGATGGCGATGTGGGAAAGTAAAATGCCAGAGCAACAATATGATTGGGCGGGGGCGATGACGTTACCACGTGAGTTAAAGCTAGTAAATGGAAAAATCCTCTCTCAACCTGTTCCTGAATTGCAATCTTTAAGAAAAGATAACGTAGAGTATGAAAATATCATGCTTCAGGGCGAACAGAGTTTAGAAGGGATCTCAGGTGATTGCCTCGAACTAGACGTAACTATAAATGCGTTAACTGCTACTCATTTTGGCTTGAAGCTAAGGGTAGACAAAGAAAATGAGCAAGAAACGGTTTTAACGTACAATGTAAACGAAGGGACATTATCGTTTGACCGCAATCGAGCCGGTGTTGGCCCAGGTGGCGTACGTAAAGCACCAGTTACATTAAAAGATCAAAAATTAAACTTACGTATTTTTATTGATAAATCGTCTGTTGAAGTTTTTGTTAATGACGGTGAACAAGTGATGACTGGTCGCGTTTATCCAAATGAAAACGCAACAAAGATATATCTTTTTGCTAACAATCAAATTGAAGTGACTTCTCTGAAAAAATGGGATTTAAACGGCTAAGTTAATAAGTGATTATGTATTTCTGTGTAAATAATGGAGGGGAATCGCTCTCTTTTGGCTAAATGATGACACTTTGAAAATGATAGTTACAACTAACGAAAAGTAAGGTAGAATACTTACATGGTTATCTTATATAGAAGGGGGAATTTTTATGAAACAAAAACTATTAGCAGTTGTTCTTCTTGCTTTAATCGTTTTCATCGCAGCTTGTGGTTCGGACGATGGAGCAGC
>SKSA01000325.1 GCA_007118195.1 Anaerobacillus sp.
GCATTAACGAATAACCGTATCACCCCAGTAGAAGAGGCAAAAACACAACCGTCAAGAGCAAAGGCGTTAGAAGATACTGAAAAGTTTTTTGCTGAATCTTATCTTTACACACCAGATACACCGTCGCCTATTCCGAAGGATGCAAAGTATGTAAAAGTTCCTACAGAACATTTGGATGAAAAGCAAATAAGGTTAGCTTTAGCTCATGGGGATTCAGAAGGCGGGTATAAAGTAAAGGGCCTAATAGGATTAAGATGGAGTCCTCCATATTTGCATGATGGTGGTGTCTCTGTAGGCTTAGATAAAGATAAGGAATTAGGTATGGCTGGGACACTAATGAAAGGAATTATGCCTGATGCTCAAAACAGTTTAACCGCGATGGTAGATAAGCAATTAAGAGAAAAAGTGATAGAGGAAAATCGCGCATCGAAAGCTTTGCAAGATGTCCATGTCGATGGGAGTGGACATGAATATTGGGTAGATGAGACGACAGGGTTTACAGAAGAAGAGCAAGAAGCGTTTTACTATCGCTCGATCATGCACCTGAATAAGAAGCAAATCAAATGGCGCACATCCATGATTAAAAAATCAGTTTACGTATAATCAATAGTTGTTAATCTTAGAAATAACGGATTAAATGTCCGCTCCCCAAAAAACTCTAGGTTCATTGCCAATTCAGCAATGAACCTAGGTTTTGAGTACTGTCTTTTCATACTATTGAAACTTCTTTATCCGATATTGCAAGCTTTGTCTACTTAGTCCAAGTTGTTTGGCGGCTTGCGTAATGTTGTGATTATGTTGCTCGAGTACTTTTTGAATATAATATTCTTCAAATTCCTCGAGTTGTTCTTTTAATGGTTTAGTGAATGGTTTATAATCGCTTTTCTTTTGAATTGGTTGAAACATTTGCGGTATATCATCTTTAAATTGTGTTTTATTACGAAAGTGACTTGGTAAATGGGCAAACTCAATTCGTTCCTCATCGATGATTAAGTTCATGGCCCCTTCAATCACATGTTCGAGCTCGCGGACGTTACCAGGCCAATCATAGTCATAAAATAAACGTAATATATCTTCATTTACTTTTCGGACATTCATTTGAAATTTTCGATTTAAGCTTTGAATAAATGTATTTACAAGCAGTGGAAGATCAGCCTTCCGTTTCCGTAATGGTGGTATTTGAAGTGAAACGACACTCAGTCGATAATAAAGGTCATTTCTTAGTCTACCCTCTTCAATTGCATTTGTAGGGTCTTCGTTAATCGTTGCTATAATTCGTACGTCAATCGGTGTATCTTTTGTATCGCCAACACGTCGAAGGTTTTTCTCTTGGATGACCCTTAGAAGTTTAGCTTGTAATCCGGTACTTAAAGAGTTAATTTCATCGAGAAGAATCGTTCCGCCATGCGCTTGCTCAAAAAGCCCAGGTCGTTCAGTAGCCCCGGTAAATGCCCCTTTTTTTGTTCCGAACAATAATCCCTCAATTAAACTTTCGGGCAACGCAGCACAGTTTTGGCTAATGTACGGCTTTTGACTACGATCGCTGCCGTTATGAATGCTTTGAGCAAATAGCTCCTTTCCAGTTCCTGTTTCACCAACGATTAATACCGAGGAAGAAGTGCGAGTTGCCCGTTTCGCTTGCTCGATGACTTCTTTAATAGCGGTGCTCTCACCGATAATCGCTTCGAAAGTAAAAAGAGTATCACCGTTGTTTGTGGCATTTTCTCTGATTAATTTCTCGAGCTTTGTAATGTCTTTGGCAATTTCAATTGCACCGACAATTTTTCCGTTTTCGATAATCGGATGAGTATTATTCATCGTTGTTATTTCTTGCCCTTTATTATTAAAGTACGTTTGTTTTTTGTTTTGTATCGTTTGTCCTTCTAATAAAGCTTTGAGCAGGGTGCTTTCTTGATCTTCATAAAATCTAAAAACATCACGTAAATTTTTATTAATGACATCTTCAACATGCATCGCTTCAATTTCCATCATTTTATTGTTATAAATGACTGTTTTTCCATCCGCATCAATGACATGAACCCCGATATCAATTTCATCAACCACATGTTGATAATACTTTGTTAGCTTTTTTAAAAGTTGTGTATCTTTAAAATCCATTACAGATTACACCTACCGTCTACATATTATTAAGGGATGTGTTTATCTCTTTTCTTCTTAATAATTATTTTACCTTAACGTAGTGATTGATAGCAAAAAAAATTGGCACTAAGTGCAACGAGAGTTTGCTTCGCAAAAAAAATTTGCACTTTATTCATAGTTTCATAGGTATTGGCAGCGTTTTCAAAGTTGGCATGATAATTGCAATTTAAAATATTAGAATGATTAAGATATTTCAGAAAAGGAGAGGATCAAATAATGGTAGTACCTTACAAACATGAACCATTTACAGATTTTACAATGGAGGAAAACCGTGTCGAAATTGAAGCAGCTATAAAACAAGTAGAGGCAGAATTCGGAAAAGACTATGACTTAATTATTAACGGTGAAAGAATTGCTACAGAAGATAAAATTGTCTCTCTTAACCCTTCAAATAAAGAACAAATTATTGGAAATGTTTCTAAAGCGAACATCGATTTAGCAGAAAAGGCAATGCAAGTTGCGGATGAAACATTTAAAACTTGGAAAAAAGTGAGTCCAGAAGCACGTGCAGATATTTTATTTAAAGCGGCAGCCATTGTTAGACGTCGGAAGCATGAGTTTTCAGCATATTTAGTACATGAAGCTGGTAAGCCATGGAATGAAGCGGATGCAGATACAGCAGAAGGAATTGATTTCCTAGAGTATTACGCACGTCAAATGATCGAGCTTAGCAAAGGTTACCCAGTTGAAAGTAGACCAATCGAACATAACAAGCTTTCTTATATTCCACTAGGAGTAGGCGTTGTAATTCCACCTTGGAACTTTGCATTTGCCATTATGGCTGGAATGACATCTGCAGCATTAGTCGCAGGTAACACTGTTCTACTTAAGCCAGCGGAAACAACTTCAGTGGTAGCTTATAAGTTTATGGAAGTATTAGAAGAAGCAGGTCTTCCAAAAGGTGTTGTAAACTACATTCCAGGATATGGATCAGAAATTGGTGACTACATTGTTGATCATCCACGTACTCGCTTTATCTCATTTACAGGCTCAAAAGCTGTAGGGGTACGTATTTACGAGCGTGCGGCAAAAGTACACCCAGGTCAAAAATGGTTAAAGCGTGTTGTTGCAGAAATGGGCGGTAAAGATGCAATTATCGTTGATAATGAAGCGGATCTAGAATTAGCCGCCCAGTCAATTGTTAAGTCGGCGTTTGGCTTCGCGGGTCAAAAATGTTCTGCTTGTTCAAGAGCAATTGTTCACCAAGATGTATATGATGAAGTATTAGCAAGAGCAGTAGAACTTACGAAAGAATTAAATGTTGGTTCTCCTGTTGATTTCAATAACTTTGTTGGACCAGTTACGGACCAAAAAGCGTTTGATAAAATCACTGGTTATATTGAAATCGGGAAAGAAGAAGGAAAATTAATGGCAGGTGGAACGGCAGATAATTCCAAAGGTTTCTTCGTACAACCAACCATTTTTGCTGATGTTGATGAAAATGCGCGCATTATGCACGAAGAAGTATTCGGTCCATTTGTTGCCTTCTGTAAAGCAAAAGACTTTGATCATGCCTTACAAATTGCGAACAATACTGAATACGGTTTAACAGGTGCGGTTGTTTCAAGAAACAGAGCAAACCTTGAAAGAGCGCGGGAAGAATTCCATGTAGGAAATCTTTATTTCAACAGAGGTTGTACAGGTGCAATTGTAGGATACCATCCATTCGGTGGCTTTAATATGTCAGGAACAGACTCAAAAGCTGGTGGACCAGACTATTTATTACACTTTACTCAAGCAAAGTTAGTAACTGAGCAATATTAATCTGTTGTGTAGTTAAATCTAGGAAATAGAATAAGTGAATTAGCAAGTAGTCAAAAAGGGGTTGTCCCAAAAACTAAGTGTCAAACACCGTTAGGCACCGAAATATAGACTAGTGATAATTCTATAAGTCTATACTAGGTAGTTGTCGATGGTGTCAGACACCTATGGGATACCCTGCACTTTTCTAATTAAACGTTTAATTAAATACGGGGGTACTTGCGATGAGCAAAACGAAACAAATCATCGAACAAACTGAACAGTACGGAGCGCGGAACTACCACCCGCTCCCGATTGTTATCTCAAAAGCTGAAGGTGTATGGGTAGAAGATCCTGAAGGAAATAAGTATATTGATATGTTAAGTGCGTATTCAGCAGTTAACCAAGGACATCGGCATCCAAAAATCATTGCAGCATTAAAAGATCAAGCAGATCGTATTACCCTTACTTCGAGGGCGTTTCACAATGATCAATTAGGTCATTTTTATGAAAAAGTATCAAAGCTTACGAGTAAAAATATGGTCCTACCAATGAATACTGGAGCTGAAGCAGTTGAAACAGCAGTGAAAGCAATTCGCAGATGGGCTTATTCTGTCAAAGGTGTTGTCGATGATAAAGCAGAAATCATCGTTTGTGAAGATAACTTTCATGGGCGTACGATGACGGCGGTTTCTCTTTCATCGAATGACGAGTACAAACGCGGTTTCGGTCCAATGTTACCAGGAATTAAAATCATTCCTTACGGAGATATTGAAGCACTAAAAGCAGCAATTACGGAAAATACTGCGGCATTTATGCTTGAACCAATTCAAGGAGAAGCAGGAATTATTATTCCACCGGAAGGGTTCTTAAAAGAAGCATTTGCTGTTTGTAAAGAAAATAATGTTCTTTTTGTGGCCGATGAAATTCAATCAGGATTAGGACGTTCAGGAAAAGTATTTGCTAGTGACTGGGAAAATATAGTTCCTGACATGTACATTTTAGGAAAAGCACTAGGAGGCGGTGTTATGCCAATTTCTTGTGTATGTGCCAATGATGATATTCTCGGTGTATTTGAACCTGGTTCTCACGGTTCAACATTTGGTGGGAACCCATTATCATGTGCAGTATCAATCGCGGCTTTAGAAGTGATTGAAGAAGAAAAACTAGTAGATCGTTCGCTTGAGCTAGGAAATTATTTTCAAGAAAAGCTAAAGCAAATTAATAGCTCCATTATTAAAGAAGTTCGCGGTAAAGGACTTTTTATCGGCGTTGAGTTAACAGAGCCTGCTCGCAAATATTGCGAAGCATTAAAAGAAAAAGGTTTATTGTGCAAAGAAACGCATGTAAATGTAATTCGCTTTGCGCCACCTTTAGTGATTTCACAAAAAGACTTAGATTGGGCGTTAGACCAAATTACAACTGTTTTAGAAGATTAATATAATGAAAGTTTTGCTGGGGGGCTAGCTAGAAGCTACCCTCCATTTTCAAGAGATATATTCATCAAAGTTCGATGCCCACTTATTATCATGTGGGTAGTTTATATAGCTATATAAAAGAAAAGGCGTTGCGCTAAAAAAAATATAACACTGTCTAAACAGTGTTTGAACTTAAATAAAAGGGGTTTTTTATTATGGAAATGATTTTAAGAAATTTTTTCCTCTTTCTATCACAAAACAAAGTATTAAATAAAAGTGCAAAAAAGTATGGTTTAAAGCTAGGGGCAAAGCAAGTCATTGCTGGTGAAACAATTGAAAGCGCTGTCGAAGCTGTTCGCAAATTAAATGATCAAGGACTTATTTGTACTGTCGACCATTTAGGAGAATTTGTTTTTAACCGAGATGAAGCGATAGAATCCGCAGACTATTGTGTTAGAACGCTTGAAGCGATTGCCACGTCAGGTGTGAATTGTAACTTATCGTTAAAGTTAACGCAACTAGGCTTAGATATCGACCGCAATTTATGTCGTGATAATATGAAAAAAATATTGGCTACTGCCGAAAAGCATAATAACTTTGTTCGCATTGATATGGAAGATTACGCTCATTGTGATGCAACGTTAGATTTATTAAATGAATTACGTCGAGAGTATTCGAATGTTGGAACCGCCGTGCAAGCATATTTATATCGAGCAGAACGAGATATTGACAATTTAAAAGGCATTTCGTTACGCTTAATTAAAGGAGCGTACAAAGAATCACATGAAGTTGCTATCCAAGATAAAAATGAAATTGATGAAAATTATATGAAAATTATCAAACAGCATTTATTAAATGGAAGTTATGCGGCTATTGCCACACATGATCATAATATTATTGAAAAAGTAAAACAGTTTACGAGAGAAAATAACATCCCAAAAACACAATTTGAATTTCAAATGCTATACGGATTTCGTACGGACTTACAGTTAGCAATTGCAAAAGAAGGCTATACAATGAGAATTTATGTACCGTTCGGAAACGATTGGTATGGTTATTTTATGAGAAGGCTTGCTGAAAGACCGCAAAACGTAGCTTTTGCAGCTAGAGGAATCTTTAGTAAGTAATAAAATGAACTAATTTATTGAAAAGAGGTATACTTTCATGAAAAAGAAAATCTCAATCATTGGTGTTCCGATGGATTTAGGGCAAAGAAGGCGTGGCGTAGATATGGGGCCAAGTGCGATGCGTTATGCCAACGTACTTGAACGTCTTCAAACGCTTGATTATGAAGTACATGATCTAGGAGATATCGAAATCGGAAGACCGAGTGAGTTTGATATTATCAATGAAGATAACTTAAAGGATTTGAAAGAAGTCGTTAATGCTAATCAAAAGCTCGCTGAAGCCGTTTCAAAAATAGTTGTGAATGGTTCGTTTCCTTTAGTATTAGGTGGCGATCATAGTATTGCGATTGGAACCATTGCAGGTGTTGCTGAACATTATAAAAACTTAGGAGTTATTTGGTACGATGCACACGGTGATTTAAATACAGGAGAAACCTCTCCATCTGGAAATATTCATGGGATGCCATTAGCAGTAAGTTTAGGAATAGGTCACCCTTATTTAACCGGTCTAGGTGGTTACGCGCCAAAGATTCGACCTGAAAATGTCGTGATCATCGGTGCACGTTCTTTAGATGATGGTGAAAAAGAGTTAATTCAAGAAAAAGGAATTAAAGTATATACGATGCACGAAATTGATCGCCTCGGGATGACAAAAGTAATGGAAGAGGCGATGGAATATGTAACAAATGGAACAGACGGTGTGCACTTAAGCCTTGACTTAGATGCACTCGATCCTCACGACGCGCCAGGAGTTGGTACACCTGTTTTAGGTGGAACATCTTACAGGGAAACACATTTAGCGATGGAAATGCTCGCTGAAGCAGATATTGTTACTTCAGCTGAATTTGTAGAAGTGAATCCAATTTTAGACGATAAAAATACGACAGCCACCGTTGCTGTTGCACTAATGGGTTCATTATTTGGTGAGAAACTTCTTTAAGGTGAAAAAGTGTAGAGATGTATGGTGGCTAATATGATCCACAAACCTCTACACTTTTTTAGGTGAGCTCCTGCGCCTTGAACTTTTCTTATAAATAACTTAAAAACATCGTTGCAAAGCTAAAATAAATGATTAGGGAAAAAATGTCATTTAATGTTGTAATCAGTGGCCCAGAGGCAACAGCTGGGTCGACCCCGAAACGATATAATGTTAACGGAATAATTGTTCCGGCTAGAGTACCGATAATTAAAGTTAATACTAAAGAGCCCCCAACTACCAAGGCGATTTCTGCGTCAATCCATACAAAAGCAATAATCGCAATTAATAGTCCACAAGTAATCCCTATAATTACTCCTACATTTAGTTCTCTAGAAATCAGTTTAATAACTGTTTTTTTGTTTAAGTCGTGGCTAATAAGTCCACGTACGACAACGGCTAATGATTGTGTACCAGTATTACCTGTCATTCCAGCAATTAATGGCATGAAAAATACTAGGGCGACAGCAGCTTCTAACGTCTCTTCATAGCTAGCGATAATACTTCCAGAAATCAAACCAATGAACAATAATAAAATTAACCACGGTAAACGACGGTACGATGCTGTTGTCGCCTTCGTATTAAAATCAATGTCTTTACCTGAAGCAGAAAGCTTTTCAATATCTTCATTTGCCTCACGAATAACAACGTCGAGGACATCATCAACGGTGACAATTCCTAACAGTTTTTGATTGTCATCGACGACAGGGACAGCGACAAAGTCATATCGTTCAATAAGCTGAGCTACATCTTCTTGGTCCATATCTACAGGTACTGAAATAACACGATTAAACATAATATCGCTAATTTTTTCATGGAGATCACCTAAAAGTAGATCGCGGTATGAAACCACGCCAACAAGCTCTTTATTGTCATTAATTACATATAAATAATAAATGGTATGGTTCATTTCAGCAAAATCTTTTAGCTTGTCCACTGCATTTCGAACGGTATAGTCCTCTTTTATCCAAACAAATTGGTTGGTCATGAGTCCACCAGCAGTTTCTGGCGAATAGGTCATTAAGTTTTTTACATAAGTAGAATCCTCGGCTCTCATTGCCGCTAAATATTCCTCGATTTTTTCAACTGAAAGTTCAGCCAACAAGTCAGCAAGGTCGTCATTTTCCATTAAGTCCATAACTTTAGATGACTTCTCAATACCGAGGCGGTGGAGAATTTCAATTTGTAAGTCACTATCAAGCTCTTGAATGAGGTCAGCAATTTGTTGTGGTGCTAAATATAAAAGAAACTTAAAATGATGTTTTTGAGGAAGGTTTCGATATAACTGAGCGATGTCATAAGGTTGTAATTCGTCAATAACGTTTTGGAAAGCTTCCTTTTTTGTTTCTTTTAAGTGCTTGATAATAAGAACCATAAGTTGATCTTCTGTCATAATAACACTTCCTTAAATTCCGAATCAGATAAAAGATAAATTAGTAAATCTTGTAATGCTCTTCAAGTCCCTAAGTAACAGACTATAAAAAAAAAACCAATTAGTAAATAAAGAATTAGTGATTTTATTAACTTTCCTTAAATGATCATAAAGTATAATTGTTTTTGAAAGAAATACAAACTTTCCAATGAACAAAAACATTATTTGTATTATAATAAAAGTTGTAACGATACCTATAGGGGCATAAACAGGAGGGGAAAATGAGAAAAGCATTAAATTTTTTAGCGAGCGGATTTTTATTACTGATTTTTATTACTGGATGTACTGAAGGGGAAGCAAGCATTGGGCAAATGCACGTTAACGATATCCTTGAAAGGATGGCTCAATCAGAGGAGACAGGTGATGGCGCCGTCTATATCGATGTTAGAGAGGTTCATGAATATGACGATGCCTACATCGAAGGGTTTATCAACTACCCGTTAAGTAATCTCGAAGAAACGTTTCGTGACTTACCAAAGGATAAAGAAATTATCATTATATGCCGCAGTGGTAACCGCAGTATGCAAGCAGCGTCGCTCTTAAAGCAAAATGGCTTTGATCAAGTGACGAACGTTCAAGGAGCAATGGTAGAATGGCAAGGAGAGACTAGTTCAAAATAAAAAGCATTAAAAGGGCTGCCCCAAAAAAAGTGTCAGACACCGTTAGGTACCTAAATATAGACGTTAAATCTGTATGTCTATATTTAGTAGTTTTACCTGGTGTCAGACACTTATGGGACTGCCCTTTTTTTATTTTGCTATAGATTTCAGGTCATAAGCGTAAATAACTTACTCGCGTAGTATACCAGTCCGATTATTTGATAAGGTAATCAAACGTTGGTGATCCTGGAGGTGCGTTAACGATCATATCGTAAATAGGAATTGTGTATGCAAATAAAATTAATACGATTGCAATACCAATCCATAGTTTCCAATTTTCAAAGACTTTCGGTGTTTCTGAAGCATCTTCTGCTGGCTCACTAATTGGGAATTCAGTGTCACCTTTAGGTGCTAACCAAGTCATATAAATGAAGTTATAAAACATCATTACAGCAGCTACGAATAAAATAACGCCACCGATCGCAATGGTAATATAGTTCGTGAAAATCCCTTCAAACCAAACTAATGCATCTGGGTGGTTTTGATAGGTTGTATAAGCAGTACGACGGGGAGCTCCTAAAAGTCCAATTAAATGCATACCACCAGACATAAAGAACATACCAATTGCCCATAGCCATGTTTGTACCATACCTAAGCGGTTCAAAAATGGAGTGAATTTTCTACCAGTTAAATGTGGAATTAACCAATAGGAAATACCAAAGAACGTAAGTAAAACGGTTGAGCCAACAGTTAAGTGGAAATGCCCAACTACCCAAAGCGTGTTGTGAATCACCGCATTCATTTGAAAACTTGCATTAATAATTCCGCCGGCCCCTGCAGGGATAAAGATAATCATACCCATAAACGGAGCGAAGAAACGTACATCCTTCCAAGGTAGTTTATGCAACCAGTAAAAGATACCTGTACCACCTTTAGCACGGCCTGTTTGCTCGAACGTACCAAAAATAGAGAAAGCAGTCATTAATGATGGAACGATGACAACGAAAGTTAGTAATGTTTGAATGAATTTCCACATATGAGAAATCCCAGCTTCCATTAATTGATGGTGAAACCCTACTGGGATTGAGAATAATAAGAATAATACGAAAGCCATACGAGCGAGAGAGTCACTAAATAACTTTCCACCAATGATCTTTGGTATTGAAACATACCAAGCAATATAAGCTGGTAATAACCAGAAATAAACAAGAGGATGTCCGAAATACCAGAATAACGTACGACTTAATAAAACGTTAATTTCATCTGTAAGTCCAAACGCCCAAGGGATCATTTGTAGTAATACCGTAACGGCAACCCCTAAACAAGCGATAATCCATAAAACAATTGTTGCAACTGTCATGTAACCAAATAACGGTGTCCGCTCGCCTTTATGCGCTTTTTTCCAGCTAAAATAATGCGCAAGAAGTGCTGCTCCACTAATCCAACTACCAACAACGAACAGTGTTAAACCGACATAATATAGTGGGTGTGCTGTTAATGGTGCGTAAAAAGTATAAAGAACAGAGGCCTCATTTAAAATAATGAGTACTGCTGCTAAAAGTGTACCGATCGTTAATACAATAAAACCAGTCCAGCTTAGCTTACGAAGTCGATCACTGAAAGCTCCGTGAGTTCGACTCATCCCAGCAAATAGAAATGCAAATATAAAATAAGTTGTAAATACTAGTGCAAGTAAAACTCCGTGAGCTGTTAAAATTTGATAATAACCGAGCCAGCTAGGAAGTTCAATCATGCCCCCTCTTACTAAACCTTGCAGGAGACCGGCAATCGCGCCGACTAGAAAAGCAGAAAATGCGATATATATGTGAGCCATGCTTAAGGCAGCATCTTTTGGTGCTACTCTAACATCTAAATCTGAACTATATTCTTCGACTCTTAATGCTGAATTTTTCATTCGACCACCTCAATTGTCATTTGCATATGATGATGACCCGTACCACAATACTCATTACATAAAACGAGATAAGTACCAGGCTCTGTAAAGGTATGCTCAGCCATATTTATATGACCAGGAGTTACCATGAAGTTTACGTTTGTATTCGGAATAGTAAATGAGTGAACAACGTCAGAGCTCGTTACATGAAAGCGAACTGTCGACCCAACTGGAACTTCAATCTTATTAGGTTGATAAGTAAAAGCCATGGCGATAATGTTTGCTTGATAAGTAGTTTCATCAATTTGACGTAAACCAGGCTCATCGAATGGTGCCTCGCTTCTTACGTTTTGTGGATCCACTTTAGCCATATGACTTGGTGGTTGATGCCCCATAGCAAATGCGCTCACGCCCAAAACAGTTAAAAATATAATAAGTGAGCCAATGCCAAATGTTAACCAAATTTTTTCATAACGATGTAAATGCATAAAATAATTCCCCCTCCCGAGTGTTACATTCTATTTAAGAATAAAAAGAAAATAGCAGACCAAGATAATACGATAAACAAACCGATGGACATCGTGAATATAAATGTTCCTTTTAACGAAGATGAATCAGTTTCCGTAGGAACATGTTTTTTGTTTGTTTCAAGGTTTGCGTTATTTTTAGACATGTAATACCCTCCTTATCATGATAATTAAGACCCCCATAGATACATAATATAGGATGAAAAGTATATATTTTCAAAAAAATATGAAAATACGGTGACAGTTTTAAACGTTAATTCGTTATAAAACATAAAAGTAGTAGAAAGAGTAGAAACTTAATTCTATTACTATTATATAGAGTTAAAACTTAAATTCTGTGACAAAAGTCACATTTCAAGTGAATTGAAATCGATAAATTACGTTGCTTTTCAGTGGGAGCATATCATAAAATAAAGGTAGTAATTGTCGGATTTAGGATGATGAAATAAAAAACTTATGGGGGAATTAGAATGGAAAAGTATGATGATAAAGTAAAAAATAGATTAAAAAGAATCGAAGGGCAAGTTCGAGGAATTATTAAAATGATGGACGAAGAAAAAGACTGCCAAGATGTCGTCGGGCAAATGGCTGCTGTTCGCAATGCACTCGATCGTGCACTCGGTGTCGTTGTAAGTAGCAACTTAGAAGATTGTATTCGAAAACAAATTGAAAACGGTGAAGATACTGAGGAAACGATAAAAGAAGCGGTAAATTTATTGGTGAAAAGCCGATAGTAGTTTTGAATTTTGAGTGTTGAGTTGTTTTAGTATCGCTTCGTCGTTTTGTTAATACGCTGTTTTTTTATTGTTTGCGGACAGGAATATGTCCGTAAAAAATCTATATATGAGTTATTTTCAATCGTTAAACGGAGGGTGTCCTATTAGTAGTGGGACACCCTCGTTTTTTTAGAACCGACTTCAGAATATCAAGTGTACGGTCCTAAAGTAGGTTTTATTGAAGAAATGACGTCTAATGTCGCACTCATGCGACAATTAATCCTTAAATGGTTTAAGGGTTATAGACCCCCACCTCAACGCGTAGCGTAGGTGGGAACTTTTAATCAGGTGGAGTCGAGACTCCATCTGATTTCTCGATGTTTCAGCTTGCTGAA
>SKSA01000141.1 GCA_007118195.1 Anaerobacillus sp.
ATGGAAATGTCACGTCTGAAAAGAGTGCAATTGAACACGTTATGATTTCTCTCCGCGGCAAAAAATAAGACAAGAGAAATCCAAAGGGAATTCAGCACTTCTACTGCGCACTCTCCACATAATGCGCACATCCCTTTTAATGTGTACTTTCCACTTAATTCACAGTCCCACAATGCCACGTACTTCCCATTTACTACACAATCCCCACACCGTATCACACAGCAAATCACGAAGAGGGTGTGTGTATTAATCGAACCGACTTCTTCAACTCCCTACACCCAAAACCCTCATTCGATAGCTATTTTTCGCGGTTTCCCCTAGCATCTCTAGGAAATGATAGTTGGCGAAGGCACCAACAATGGCGCCGAAGCCTGGGACGATTTGGAGCAATTTTATCAAATCAATGTGATCACGGTATTCAAGCTGAAACTCTTTCCAATTAATTTGTTGTAAATACGTTTCTTTGTCGGGGAGTTGACTTTTTACTTCTTCCCAATGTTTCATTTTTTTTAAAACTTCTTTCCTTTTTTCCTCGCTTGAAAATGCGAGTTGAAAAAGATATAAAATAAAAAGGCGTTCGCGATAGTCCTTTACGTCAAATCCGTATAAACTTGCCGCTTCGAATAAAAACTTCATTTTTATTGATAAAAGTAGCGGAAAGTCAACCATTCCGAGTAAAATGCCGCCCGCACCTGTTCCGGCACCTTCTACGGCGGCTGTTTTCTTATACATTTTTATTTTTTGCTGCAGTTTCGTTTCTCGTTCTTCTAACGTGGCTCCTTCTAATGGGATCGTAGCGGTTGTATATTCCGCTCCAACTAAAGTCGCCTGAACCATGTTTTTTATACTCGTGGTGAACATCTCGTGAACCTTTTCAGGAATTTTTTCATTTATTTTATTTTGAAGTTTTTTAGTGTATTTTTTGCTAAACGAACTACTTTTCTCAATCTTTCTTTGCCAACGCTGCATTTCTATATTCGCTTTTTCCTCATATGAATTTGTCATACGATTTATCCCCTTTCTTTTCGTCTTTTATGTAAGAGGAAATATGAATATGCATAACTTAATACCATTCCGGCGATTAATACGAGTGCTGCTTCCACAAAATTTATCGTTGCTACCAATGTTGCTATAGAAAAAAATAGAGTTTTTAACGTCAACAAACAAAAAACGATCGTGCTAAATGATCTTTCGCGCACTTTTTGATCAATAGGATATAAGTCAACCCATAGCTTTAGATCATGATGCTTTGAGAGCGTTGACAGTTGTAGTGCTGACATATAAATGAAAAGTAGTGAAATAAAAAGTTTACCGTAGTCAATTGGCACGTAAAATAGGAGGACAATCCCTATAATTAACAAGCGAATGTATATTCCGAAATAATCATTCGCCCGAATAAATGATTTTAAATACAAATAAGAAAACGTCGATGCTTGCTTAAATGCTAATCTATTTGGAATAGCGCTTAAGATTTTACGTTTTTTTACTTTTGTACTTAGTTTCGGAACGTCTGTAAACATGTTGGCAATCCTATAAAAAGACATAACCATCCGTTCCTCTACTTCAATTAAATATTCCCATTTTAAACTATGCTGTTTCTTGATCGGTTGATAATAAAAAATAAGCAATAGTCCCTTAATAACTAACACGGCAATAATAAAATAAATAGAAGCGCCAACAAAAAGTAAATATGTTAATGCTATATTTACGATAAAACGTCCGATTTTATGAGAAATCCGTATACTTGAAAATAACAATCTTCCTTCTTCAAACTGCGCTAAAAGATTCCAGCCTTTACTTAAAAGTAGGACAACGACAATGAATAAAAGTGAGTTTGCGTTATCTATGATAAAGTGCCGAAATAGTGGTGTAAAAAGGACAATCACAATTAAAATCACAAAGCTTTGGACAAGTAAAGAATAATAAAACGACGAACGAAAATAGCTAGCGAGCTTTCCTTCGATCGGCGATAAAAATACGAGATCCCCTTCTTTTACAAATGTCCTAGTCGGACTTTTCGTCACAAGTACTGCTGTGATCACTGCTAAAAAGAGTGCCGCCGGAAAGTTTTGCGGAAGCCAATTTAACAACTGGCCATAATAATAACTGCCCACAATAATTGCTAAATAGATGGTAAATAAAAAGCCACTATTTCCGATTAAACGTAAGTAGCGTATCGCCATATTCCAATAATCTTTTATGCGTTTACTCCATAACTCTTCAACACTTTTCATATTAATCTTCCTTTGTGACTTCAATGTAAATGTCGTCTAGGGCTGCCCGAGGCATATTCATTTTTTCCCTAAGCTCCTCTAGTGTTCCTTCAACAATGATTTTGCCGTGATGAAGCATAATAAAACGATCGCAATATCTTTCAGCCGTTGATAAAATATGTGTCGACATTAATACTCCTGCGCCTCGTTCTTTCATGTCAACGATGTGATTTAGTAATGACTTTATCGCGAGAGGGTCTAATCCAATAAAAGGCTCATCAACAATATAAAGTGGCGGATATAATAAAAACGCACACATAATCATCACCTTTTGACGCATCCCTTTTGAAAAATGGCCAGGAAACCAATTTAACATCTTCTCCATACGGAACTCTTTTAACAAAGATGCGCTTCTTTCTTGTAGCTCTTGATGCGAAAGTCCATAAGCCATCGCTGTGACATTTAAATGTTCTTGTAACGTTAAGTCCTCATATAAAATAGGGGTTTCTGGTATGTAAGAATAAGATCGGCGATAGTTGTTAGGATCCTCCAGAAACTTTTTGCCTTTAATTCGAATTTCTCCTGACTGTGCTTCCATTAAGCCTAAAATATGTTTAATCGTGGTACTTTTACCTGCACCGTTCAAGCCAATCAAACCAACAATTTCACCTTTATTCACAGAAAATGAGATGTCATGTAAAACGGGCTTTCCTTTATGATAACCACCATTCACTTGATGTAGCTCTAATAGTTTACTCATTTTAGCGCTCCTTAGCTTTTCTAACACTTATCTAAACTTTCATATCTATTTAATGAATTTCATAATCCTTATTTAGCGCCACTAGGATGCCACATCAAGTTGAGTAAGACGTTCTTAACTAGATGTAGTTGGGTGTGGCTAGTTTTTTGGTATTATGAAATTCACTCCTGTTAAGTATTAGAAAATTTTTCTATAGCTATAGTATCAAATTTTCTCTAAAATTGGTAATTAGTTTTGGGTTTTGAGGGTTGAGTTTTGAATTTTGAGTGTTGGGTTTTGAGTGTTGAGTGTTGAGTGTTGAGTTTTGGGTTTTGGGTTTTGAGTTTTGAGTTTTGAGTTTTGGGTTTTGAGTTGAAATGTAAACTCATTTTTACAAAAAAGCTCTTATTTGTGAACAAAACAGTATTTTATCAAAGTAAACGGACATCAGGTTCGCTATTTACTTAAAATAGCACCTTATTTAGTAGATTTTCATGAAATAAGATCTCTCGTGTCCGATAGCGTGAAATTTTGGCTCGTTTCGGCGAAATAAGGTCCGCTGTGTCCATCAGTGGAGATTTTCTGCGAACTCGTTTCAGCAAGCTGAAACATCGAGAAATCAGATGGAGTCTCGACTCCACCTGATTAAAAGTTCCCACCTACGCTACGC
>SKSA01000226.1 GCA_007118195.1 Anaerobacillus sp.
CATTTAAAGTGGCACCGACGACCCATGAAGCTTTTTCTGAAGCTAAAAATAATGCGACGTTGGCAATTTCCTCTACGGTTCCAAATCGACCAGCTGGAATTTCCTGCTCAACAAACGCCTTCATTTTTTCAGGGTTTTCATCTATACGTTTTTGCCAGTTGCCTGTTGGGTGGAGAATTGAGCCTGGCGCAACACCATTGACACGAATTCCATCTTTAATCACCTCATCCGCAAGGGATTTCGTAAAGGAAATCATTGCTGCTTTTGCTGCATTGTACGTTGGTTTTCCACCTGCTTCTCTACCAAAAATTGAAGATACGTTAATAATTGAACCTGAACCGTTATTTTTCATTACAGGGATCGCAAGTTTACTAAAATGAACGGCAGATAAGTAATTTAAATCAATCGCTTCGGCAAATAAATGTACATCGGTTTCCAATGTCGTACTTCCGTTACTACCACCTACGTTATTAACTAAAATATCTATCTTTCCAAATTCATTCATTAAACTTTGAAAAACACGGTCTCGATCTTCAATACTGCTTAAATCACCAACATAATAGGCATCTAAGTTGAATTCTGCAGTTGTTGCGGCTAACTCTTCTTTTGTTCTTGCCGTAATCGCAACTTTCGCTCCTTCCTCTTTAAATGCTTTTGCGATTGCCTTTCCAATACCTTTAGATCCACCCGTTATAAGAACGACTTTGTTTGCTAAGTTTAAATTCATCTCTTTATTATTCCCCTTTACTTAATAAATTTGTAAGTTAAAAATAGAATTGAGTTACTCAGACACTCGATTTTTTTAAATACAACCCCTAGGGCGATTGCCCAACTAACCATCATTCACACAAAAATTGATGATTTTTTGGTGTGAAACCGGAAACGGGTATTGTTTAATTTCCGAACGAGAGACCCACTTTGATCGTTCATTTAACGACTTTTCCATACTTAAAAGTTCTACTTCAAATACAGATACATTCCATTTCAAATGGGAGAAAACGTGCTCAACATGAAAAATTTCTTCCCCCACACTGGTGTTTATATAATACTCATCTCGTAAAAATTGAGTGAGTTGAGCTTTCAGCGGAACGCCCTCAGTTATCTCGACATTCGGAAACTCCCATAAACTAGCTAACAAGCCTTTGTTAGGCCGTTGATGAATTAAAACTTGTCCTTGTTCATTTTTGACAAACCCACAAACTAGTTTTTTTGCTTTTGATTTCGTTTTTTTCACTTTAACCGGAAGCTCAGTTTGAACATTTCGTTTATAAGCTTCGCAATGGTTTTGAACTGGACAAACGGTGCATGATGGTGAGGTTGGTGTACAAATTAACGCTCCTAGCTCCATTAACCCTTGGTTAAATGATGATGGATCTTCACGACAAATAAGTTCGGCGATCATAACTTCAATTTTTTTTCGCGTCTTATCTTTCCCAATATCATCGTAACTTGTAAAAATTCGTGAAATAACTCGCATCACATTGCCATCAACAGCAGGCTCTGGTATCCCGTAGGCAATACTGAGTATCGCTCCAGATGTGTATGGGCCGACCCCTTTTAATTTTGAAATTTCTGCTTTGGAATTTGGAACAATACTGTTATATTCTTGTTCCACTTCCCGAACCGCTGCTTGAAGGTTTCTCGCGCGCGAATAGTAGCCTAGCCCTTCCCAAGCTTTAAGAACGTCCCCTTCTTCAGCAGAAGCAAGCGCTTCGATAGTCGGAAACTTATCAATGAAACGATTAAAAAACGGTATGACTGTATCAACCCGCGTTTGTTGCAACATAATTTCTGAAACCCATACTTTATATGGATCTTGATCCTGTCGCCACGGTAAATCTCTTTGGTTCGTTTTAAACCACGTAATTAAATCGTTTTGAAAATTTTTCACAGATGTTAAATTATCTAGTTGCATAGTCTCTCCTCTAATCTTTTTGAAACGGTTGTGTTTGAAACGCCCAACAGTTCAATTTTTCTAAACCACCTTCAATGTATTCATCGAGTTTACTGAAAACAGGGTGTTCTGTTGATTTTCTCATTTTTTTCAACGCTTGATAATGAGCGATGTTTGGCACTTGAAACATTTCAACGTAAAGAAATGGCTGATCTGTTGCCACAAACCACTCGATTTTCTCTGCACTATACTCAGGGAGTTTTTGTAACACTTCACTCATGACCTTTTCGTATTTCTCTACTTTCGCTTCTTTAACTTTATACTCAATAAAAATTTGCAAACTCATTTTTATAAAACCCCTTTTTAAACTTTATAATTTCGGGTAAAACTATTAAGAAAAGCGTAAGTGCCTTGATTAGCTCCGACAAGCAAATGTTCTGCAAGAAAAAAAGTCGCTTTTTACTTTTTATCTTGCAGGTTATTTGACCTCGAGGAGCTAGGCACTGAAGCTAGACATTGAAAAGCGTAAGTGCCTTGATTAGCAAAGCGGCTTCCTCGAATTACTTCAGTAGCTTTGCGACGAGTAACCGCAGGAGCAGCGACAAGCAAATGTTCTGCAAGAAAAAAAGTCGCTTTTCACTTTTTATCTTGCAAGTTATTTGACCTCGAGGAGCTAGGCACTGAAGCTAGACATTGAAAAGCGTAAGTCTGCACAAAATAATTTGGAGGTGCTTATTTAAGTGGATACTGCAACACACGTTGTCATGGGGATTGCGGTAGGTTCAATAGCCACGCTAGATCCAGTGGTCGCAAACGACCCCACACTCGCATCAACAGTAATGCTAGGTGCCTTAATTGGTTCTCAAGCACCTGACTTTGATACAGTACTAAAGTTAAAAGATAACGCAAAGTATATTCGAAATCATCGCGGGGTAACTCATTCCATTCCTGCTGTATTACTTTGGCCGATTTTAATAACTGCTGCCCTTTCTTTTTTTGTTCCTGGAGTTAACCTTTTACATCTCTGGTTATGGACATTTTTAGCAGTTGTTTTACACGTCTTTGTCGATATTTTTAATGCTTACGGGACACAAGCACTTTCCCCGTTTAAAAAGAAATGGATTGCGTTAGGTGTTATTTATATTTTTGATCCGTTTATTTTCTTTAGTCATGTTGCGGCAATCATCATCTGGCAAATGGGCGCACATCAAGGGTTTACTTTCTTAACGCTTTATTTCATTTTAGTATTTTATTATGTATGGCGTTTTTACGCACGAAATAAAGTTTATAAAAAAGCACTTGAAGAGCACCCGGATGCGACTCACGTTTTTATTTCACCGTCTTTTAAATGGCGCAGGTGGCACGTCGTCATAAGAACGACCAAAATGATGTATGTCGCCCAGGCGGTCGATGAGCAAATTAATTATTTTGAAAGCTACCCTTTTGAACCGATCCCTAATAAGCCGATTATTAATGCCGCGATGAGAGATGAGAATTTAGCTGCCTTTTTATCTTTTTCGCCTTCATATCGATGGGAGGTCGTCGGGATAAGTGACCATTATGAAGTTCGCTTTATCGATCTTCGTTATCGAAGCAAAGGACATTATCCGTTTGTGGCGATTGTAAAGCTTGATGATGATTACAACATTTTAAGCTCCTACACCGGATGGATTTACAGTGAAGAAACCCTTAAGAAAAAGCTTGAATTTGCGACTGAGTA
>SKSA01000098.1 GCA_007118195.1 Anaerobacillus sp.
TTCCGCTTTTCTTTGAATAATATTAGGGTGTTCACAAAAGATAATAATAAAGAAATTTATAGGAGCATTAATACTTAATTATTGGAATTATTAATGAAAGCTTGAAATGGCAACGGTTTTAAGATATATTCGTAATGGAAAAAAAGAACCGTTGGAGGTAGCTATGAACAATCGTTATGCGGTAATTTTAGCCGCTGGTCAAGGGACTAGGATGAAATCCCGTCTTTATAAAGTACTTCATTCTGTTTGTGGCAAGCCTATGGTACAACATGTAGTAGATCAAGTCTCTAAAGTTGGGGTTGATGAAACTGTAGTGGTTGTAGGACATGGCGCCGAGAAGGTAAAAGAACAATTAGGTGACGGAATCTCTTATGTTTTACAGGAAGAACAACTAGGTACAGGTCATGCAGTCATACAAGCGGAAGCACTTTTAAAGGATAAGGATGGAGTAACCATCGTACTTTGTGGCGACACCCCCCTTATTACAGCTAAGACGATGGAAGCTTTATTAAGCTACCATGAGGAACAAGGTGCAAAAGCTACGGTTTTAACAGCCGAGGCAAGTGACCCTACAGGTTACGGGAGAATTGTTCGAGATGAAAGTGGAGCTGTTAGGCGGATTGTTGAACATAAGGATGCAACGAACGAAGAACGTGCAATAACAGAAATTAATACAGGTACGTATTGCTTTGATAATGCTTTATTATTTTCGGCACTGAAACTTGTTGGAAATAGTAACGTTCAAGGAGAGTATTATTTACCTGATGTTATCGAAATTCTTCAAAAAAACAAAGAATTAATTGCAGCTTTTCAAACAAATAGTTTTGACGAAACTCTAGGTGTAAATGATCGTGTTGCATTAGCTAGTGCAGAAAATATCATGAAAAATCGAATAAATGAAGAGCATATGCGAAATGGGGTTACCATTATTGATCCGCAAAATACGTATATTGGCTCAGACGTTACAATCGGTATGGATACTGTTATTGAACCTGGTTCCATCTTAAAAGGAGAAACAACGATTGGAATAGAGTGTCAAATTGGACCTCATACAGAAATAGACGACAGTGCTATTGGCGATGGTACCGTGATTAAGCAATCTGTCGTGACGAAGAGTGAGATTGGACATCATGTTAAGATTGGCCCATTTTCTCATATTCGACCGCTTTCTCAGCTAAATGATGAAGTTAAAATCGGAAATTTTGTAGAAGTAAAAAAATCTACGTTCGGAAAAGGAAGTAAAGCATCTCATTTAAGTTATATTGGCGATGCTGAAGTTGGTGATGATGTTAATTTAGGTTGTGGATCAATCACTGTTAATTACGATGGTGTAAAGAAACACTTAACAAAAGTTGAGGATGGAGCATTCATCGGATGTAATTCAAATTTAATTGCTCCTGTCACTATCGGCAAAAATGCCTATGTAGCAGCAGGTTCTACAATTACAAAAGATGTACCTGGTGATGCTTTAGCAATCGCTCGTCAAAGACAAACAGTAAAAAATGATTACGTTAATAAATTAAAAGGTAACTAAATGAATTTTATAAAATTCATTTAGCGCCACTAACTACTAGTTGAATTAAACCATTCTCAACGAAGATGTAGTGAGATGGGACTCGTCTATTGTAATTATGAAATTCATTGGAATAAAAGTAATTAATTCATTTATGGGGGTAAGTTTGATAATGGTGAAATATGGTGATCCAAGTTTAAAGGTGTTAACGCTAAATTCAAATAGGGATCTTGCTGCAGAAATTGCAGAAAAAATCGGAATTGAGTTGTCAGAGAGTTCAGTAACAAGATTTAGTGATGGCGAAGTTCAAATTAATATTGAAGAAAGTATTCGTGGTTGTGACACGTTTGTTATCCAATCTACTTGTGCTCCAGCAAATGAGCATATTATGGAATTATTAATCATGATCGATGCTCTAAAACGAGCTTCTGCCAAAACAATTAATGTTGTTCTCCCTTACTATGGATATGCGCGTCAAGACCGAAAAGCAAGAGCCCGTGAACCAATCACAGCTAAGTTAGTTGCTAATTTACTGGAAACAGCAGGAGCAACACGTGTCATTTCATTAGATTTACACGCAACACAAATTCAAGGCTTCTTTGATATTCCAGTCGATCAATTAGTAGGTGTACCACTTTTATCTGATTATTTCAAAGACAAGCAAATGGAGGATATCGTTATTGTTTCTCCGGATCATGGTGGAGTAGTAAGAGCGAGAAAAATGGCGGATCGCCTTAAGGCGCCAATTGCTATTATTGATAAGCGTCGTCCAAAGCCTAATGTTGCAGAAGTAATGAATATTGTTGGTAATATCGAAGGGAAAACGGCAATTATTATTGACGACATTATTGATACAGCTGGTACAATCACTCTTGCAGCTAATGCTTTAGTTGAAAATGGTGCTAAAGAAGTTTATGCGTGTTGTACGCACCCAGTTCTTTCTGGCCCAGCGATCGAAAGAATTGAACACTCAAAAATAAAAGAATTAGTCGTAACAAATACGATACCATTAAGTGACGATAAACTTATTCCTAAAATCAAGATGTTATCAGTTGCCCCTTTAATTGCAAAGGCCATTATTCATGTTCATGAAGAAAGATCAGTAAGTCAGCTTTTTGATTAAAACGGTTATTTCGATGCTAATTTCTAATATTCGTCGGTTTAAAAACCTCTATTATGGGTACACCATATAAAGAACGAAAAATAATGAGGTGAAAACAATGGGCACTATGTTAAAAGCTAGCACTCGAAATGATTTAAGAGGTTCGAAATTAAGAAAACTTCGAAGTGAAGGAAATGTCCCTGCTGTCGTTTACGGAAAGGATATTTCTAGTAAAACTGTTTTTGTAGATGAAATAGAATTTGTAAAAACAGTAAAAGTAATAGGGAAAAACGGAATTATATTCTTAGCTACTGATGAAGGAACATATCAAGTTATTGCTAATGATGTTCAAATGGATTCTTTAAAGGGGAATATCGTTCATGTTGATTTTTACAAAGTCGATATGAAGAGTGAAATGGATGCAGATGTTGCGGTCCAATTAGTCGGTGAGGCAATGGGAGTTAAAGATGGTGGAATTGTACAACAAACGCTTCATGAAGTGTCTGTACGATCTTTACCGAGCGATATTCCTGAAGCCATTGAAATCGATATTAGTCATTTAATGATTGGAGATTCTCTTCAAGTTAGGGATATACCGAAGTCGGACAAGTACGAAATTAACAATGAACCTGAAGAAGGAATCATGACGATTTTACCACCGGTCCTAAATAACGAACCAGATGAGCAGCAGGAAGAAGCCGATAAAGAAGAAGTACAAGCTGAGGCTGATAATACAGCTCAAGAAGAATAATACTTATAAGGTATAGCCTCACGGTTATGCCTTTTTTTACGAAAACTAATTTATCGAACGGAGAGAAACCGGTCAGCAATTTACATGCCAGATGGTAAACTGTTATGAAGATTTTGTAGAAAAAGAACTTGATAAAGGATTTTACGTACTTTTATCGAACTATAAATAATAGCAGAACAGGCATAACGTAAGAAAGTGAGGAAATATAGGTGAAGTTAATTGTTGGGTTAGGGAACCCTGGGAAAAAATATGAAGCAACGAGGCATAATGTCGGTTTTTGTGTGATCGATGAGTTAGCTAAAAACTTAAATATTTCATTGAATCAAGAGAAATGGAAGGGCTTATTCGGATTTGAAACGATCAATGGTGAAAAGGTTTTCTTATTAAAGCCCCTTACTTATATGAATTTGTCTGGAGAATCGATAAGGCCATTAATGGACTTTTATAAAATCCCACTCGAAGATGTTCTTGTCATTTACGATGATTTAGATTTACCACCAGGAAAGATTCGCTTACGACAGAAAGGTGGTCATGGTGGCCATAATGGTATAAAATCATTATTAGCACACCTTGGTAGTGAAAATTTCAAAAGAATTAGAATAGGTGTAGGAAGACCAGAGCCAGGGGAACCTGTAGCCAATTACGTTCTTAGTACGTTTTCACCTAGTGAAAAGATTGAAGTCACAGAGGCCATTCAAGAGGCAACCAAAGCTAGTGAAACTTGGATAAGTGAAGACTTTTTAGCCGTAATGAATAGTTTTAATTAAGTGTTGCATACATTTTTCCTTAATAGTTCATACTATAATAAGATTTTTTCAACGACAGATTTATCTTTTTTCTGAAAAAGAGGGAGCGGTTGAGAAATTTAATTCACATAATATGGTTACTATTAGGGAGGAATTAGCATGGCAATCCACTATCAGTGTCGCCATTGTGGAGTTGACGTAGGGAAAATTGAAGAAAGTCACCTAAATAGTGAAAAGTTAGGGTTTCATCAGTTAGATCATAGTGAAAGGTCAGAAATGATTCAGTATGATGAAGCAGGAGATATGCACGTTAAAACAATTTGTGAAGACTGTCATGAGGCGCTAGATAGAAATCCGCAATTTCATGAAAATCCTACATTTATTCAATAAACCTTATTTAGATTGAAGATGTTGAATTTTTGTATTATTTTATGGGTCAAAGTAAAAAAAGCTACAACTATTTTTACGAAAATGAATAATTAAAAATAATAGAATACTTAATTTTTATAAAAGTTATGCATGATTTAGCTTTGGTTTATACCAAGGCATTTTTCCGTTAATGAAAACGTTGGGGGAGGAACTTTTAAAAAAAGGGGGGACAGAGCATTGTTAGGTTTGAAAAAGTTTTTTTTACAAGATGATGACGTTCGAGCGGTATTAGATGGCATAGAGGCCCAGCTAAGTGAACAAATGATTTCTGGCTTAACAGGTTCGGCTAGAACGTTATTATTAGCATCTGTTTTTGAACAAACGAAACGACCACAGTTGATTGTGACAAATAATTTATATCAGGCTCAGAAGTTGTATGACGATCTTGTCGGACTGATCGGTGAAGATGCTGTTTATTTATATCCTGTAAACGAATTAATTTCTTCCGAAATTGCCGTAGCTAGTCCAGAGATGAGAGGGCAGCGAATTGAAGTATTAAATTACTGGAGCGAACAAGAAACTGGAATTGTGATTACGCCAATTGCTGGTTTAAGAAGGTTGTTACCGCCTAAAGAAATTTGGCGTCAGTGCCAGCTTAATTTTAAAGTTGGTGATGAAATAAATGTGGAAGAAAAACTCGATAAGCTCGTACAAGCAGGTTTTCAAAGATCGGAAATGGTTTCTGGCCCGGGGCAATTCAGTTTGCGGGGTGGGATCATCGATATTTATCCTTTAACTGAAGAAATGCCGTTACGGATTGAGTTATTCGATACTGAAGTGGATTCAATTCGTTTTTTTGACGTGGATACACAAAGGTCTCAAAAACAATTAAACGAGATTAATATTGGTCCTGCCCAAGAAGTGATTATGTATGAGGAGCATTTTAGGCGAGGGGCTGAAAATTTAAAGCAAGGTCTATCTAGTAGTTTAGCAAAAATAAATGATGCAAAAGTAAAAGAAGATATGCTTGAGCAAATTTCATATGAGATTGAATTATTGAGTGGGAAAAACTCCTTTGAAGGTATGTATAAGTATATGTCCTTGTATTATGACAAGGTGACAACGTTAATGGACTATTTACCGAACAATGGTGTTGTCTTCATTGACGAAATTAGTCGGGTACAAGAAATGGGAGTAAGCCTAGATAAAGAAGAAGCAGAATGGCAAACAACTTTACTAGGACAAGGAGCTGTAATTTCAAATTTAAAAATGTCTAAGCACCTTGATGAAATTATTGAGGAATCTAAAGCACCGTTCCTATATTTCTCCCTTTTCTTAAGGCATGTTCCTAACACGAGTCCGAAAAATATTATCAACTTTAATTGTAAAACGATGCAAAATTTTCACGGACAACTTAACCTTTTAAAAAATGAGGTGGAGCGCTGGACAAAAGCTCAATATAAAGTTGCTATAGTCGCACAGGAGAAAGAACGGGCGAAGCGAATCGATCATATTTTGGAAGATTATAAGATTGAAGCAACCGTAGTTGATAGTCATACAGAACTTGTCACAGGCTCTTGTCAAATATTGGTAGGGCAATTAAGTGGTGGCTTTGAGTTACCGTTACAAAAATTGATCGTGATTACTGAAGAAGAGATTTTTACCAAAAAAGCAAAACGACCGAAAAGAAAACAAAAATTATCAAATGCTGAAAGAATAAAAAATTATTCAGAGTTAAAAGTCGGGGACCTAGTTGTTCATATCAATCACGGGATTGGTAAGTACTTAGGGATAAAAACACTTGAAATTAATGGGATTCATAAAGATTATATGCACATCACTTATGCAGGTAATGACAAATTATATGTTCCTGTTGAGCAAATTGATCAAGTTCAAAAATATGTGGGATCTGAAGATAAAGAGCCGAAAATTTACGCACTAGGCGGAAGTGACTGGAAAAAGGTTAAGAAGAAAGTACAATCTTCTGTTGAAGATATTGCTGATGACTTAATAAAGCTTTATGCAGAGCGTGAAGCTAGCATTGGTTATGCATTTTCAGAAGATGGACCTGAACAAAGAGAGTTTGATTCATCTTTCCCTTACGAAGAAACAGAAGATCAAATTCGTTGTATCGAAGAAATTAAAGAAGATATGGAGAAAGAACGTCCCATGGATCGCTTGCTCTGTGGTGATGTAGGTTATGGAAAAACTGAAGTTGCTATTCGGGCGGCATTTAAAGCGATTATGGATGGTAAACAAGTAGCACTTCTCGTTCCAACAACCATATTAGCGCAGCAACATTATGAAACGATCCGCGAACGTTTTGCTGATCATCCCATTAATATTGGTTTGTTAAGTCGTTTTAGAACGAGGAAAGAACAAAATGAAACATTAAAAGGGCTAAAATCAGGGATTGTTGATATTGCCATAGGTACTCATCGCCTTTTATCGAAAGATGTTCACTATAAAGATCTTGGCTTATTAATTATTGATGAAGAACAACGCTTCGGGGTTACTCATAAAGAGAAAATTAAACGGTTAAAAGCAAATGTTGATGTGTTAACGTTGACTGCAACTCCGATACCGCGGACATTACATATGTCAATGTTAGGAGTTAGGGATTTATCTGTGATTGAAACTCCACCTGAAAATCGCTTCCCTGTACAAACGTATGTCGTAGAATTTAATGAAGCTCTCGTTCGTGAGGCGATTGAGAGAGAGCTTAGTAGGGGAGGGCAAGTTTATTTTCTTTATAACAGGGTAGAAGAAATATCCCAAATGGCTGATAGAATTTCAATGCTTGTCCCAGATGCTAGAGTTTCTTTTGCTCATGGTAAGATGAATGAAACGGAGTTAGAAACTGTCATCATTGATTTCTTGGAAGGGAACAGTGATGTTTTAGTGACGACGACGATTATCGAAACCGGTGTCGATATTCCTAACGTCAATACGTTAATCGTATATAACGCAGACAAAATGGGCTTGTCGCAATTATATCAATTGCGCGGGCGTGTCGGTCGCTCTAATCGAGTTGCTTATTCGTACTTTACTTATCAAAAGGATAAAGTGTTAACAGAGGTAGCTGAAAAACGACTTCAAGCAATTAAGGAATTTACAGAGCTAGGCAGTGGTTTTAAAATTGCGATGCGTGACTTATCGATTCGCGGTGCAGGAAACTTATTAGGATCTCAACAACACGGCTTTATCGCCTCTGTAGGATTCGATTTATATTCACAAATGTTAAAAGATGCGATTGAAGAGCGAAAAGGCAATAAGTCGGAACAAGTGAAACAAAATGAAGTTGAAATGGACCTTAATGTCGATGCCTATATTCCAGAATCATACATTGTCGACTCTAAGCAAAAAATTGATATGTATAAACGTTTTAAATCGATACAATCAGAAGAAGACATTGTTGATCTTCAAGGTGAAATGATTGACCGTTTTGGAGATTTTCCAAAAGAAGTAAATTATTTATTTAAAATTTCTGCCATTAAGTTGTTAGCAGCTCAAGAAGGCGTGGAATCAATTTCAGAAAATAATCACCAATGCGCGATTTTGTTGTCAGAAAAAGAAAGCCAAAATATTGATGGGATGAAGTTGTTTGAATTAATTAGTAAAATGAGTCGTGAGATTGGTGTAGGTACTGCTGGTAATAAAATAAAAATAAATATAAAAACGAAAAAGTTTGAACCTCTGAAGTATTTAGAGTTAATTGAGGAGATATTATCTAAACTATGGACGGTAAAAAAAGAAGCTTAACTCGTTGGTTAGTTGGTTAATTGGAAAGTTGGAAAAGAGAAACCTGACTTTTACATGCCAGATGGTGACGTTGCTCCTGCGGTTACTCGTCACAAAGCTGCACGATGATTTGACAAAGAAGGATCACATGGTGTGATTGAGGTCAGTAGCTTTACAGCGAAGTGAGGGAAATCGTCCGCCTTTTCTATCATTGATGGTACGGAATATTTCGATTTGTTTGATGTAACTCTCTTTGAATAATGTTAGTAAATAAAGAAAAACTAAACTAACCATACTAAAAATGGTAAAGAAGTTGCTCTATAGTCAATTTCCGATTAAACATTTAATTGGTAAATTGGTGAATAGTTCTTTTTTTAAGAAGGATAATAAGACCAAGAATTAAGTATTAATTTCTTAGTTCTAACACTTAAGAAATTGATTCCTTACTTACACCAAGTAACTACAACAATGAAAGAGAGGCATCATCAAAATGAAAGCTACTGGAATTGTACGTCGAATTGATGATTTAGGTCGTGTAGTAATCCCAAAGGAGATTCGCCGAACGCTTCGAATTCGTGAGGGCGATCCGTTAGAGATTTTTGTTGATAGGGATGGAGAAGTGATACTAAAGAAATACTCTCCAATTTCTGAGCTAGGTGATTTTGCAAAAGAATACGCTGAGGCTCTATATGAAAGTTTAAACCATGTGGTCTTAATTGCTGATCGCGATACATATATAGCGGTTGCAGGGGGATCAAAAAAGGATTATTCAAACAAAGCCATTGGAGAAATTGTTGAAAATGCGATGGGTGAAAGACAATCAATTGTTGAAACTACAAAAGGCGAATATAACATTGTTGGTGACGCAAATGAAGAAGTTACCTCATATGTCATCGCTCCTATTGTAGCTAACGGCGACCCGATTGGTGCCGTAGTTATGGTTTCAAAAAATGACCGTTCGATGGGAGATGTAGAGCAGAAGTTATCTGAAACTGCTGCTGGATTTTTAGCTAGACAAATGGAACAATAGTTTGGAAAGAAGGGACAGTGTATCCCTTCTTTTTTTGTGTCTGCTTACCGGGGCGCTTACGCTTTTCTTGTTGTCTAGCTTCTGCGCCCAGCCCCTCGAGGTCAAATAACCTTCCAGAAAAAAAGTGAAAAAAGCACACTTTTTTACTGGAAGAACATTTGCTAGTCGTGGCTTACCGGGGCGCCTACGCTTTTCTTGTGTTATAATATCTGGAGTTTAT
Organism: Anaerobacillus sp.; assembly: GCA_007118195.1. Classification (GTDB taxonomy): domain Bacteria; phylum Bacillota; class Bacilli; order Bacillales; family Anaerobacillaceae; genus Anaerobacillus. The sequence continues at coordinate 9,473 of SKSA01000098.1, forward strand.
AAAGCTGTATCAGGGGGATAAATGATGGTAGGCGCACCGAAAAAAACAAAAAAATTATGGCAAGGAGCGATTTATTTATCGCTTGCTGCAGTTGTGATTAAAATACTCAGTGCTGTTTATCGAGTTCCTTATCAAAATATTGCCGGTGATGTTGGTTTTTATGTTTACCAACAAATATATCCGATTTATGGTATTGCTATTTTATTATCTACATACGGTTTTCCAGTCATTATTTCTAAACTGATTAGTGAAAGAGTTAGCTCAGAGCGTGATCAAATTGTAAAAAGTGCTTTTTTAAGTTTGTTTTTGATAAGCGTTTTTGTTTTTCTTCTTTTTTATGCAAATGCTCCATATTTAGCGAAAATCATGGGGGACGAGCTTTTAGAAACACCGCTTAGAGCCGTTTCATTTACTTTTTTCGTTATTCCGCTACTTTCAGTGATGCGTGGCTATTTCCAAGGAAAAGACGAAATGTTGCCTACAGCAGTATCTCAAGTGACAGAACAAATAACGAGAGTATGTGCCATTTTACTATTTACATATTTCTTAATGACTAACGGTTTTGGACCGTATGCTGCAGGAACAGGGGCCGCGATTGGCTCAGTCATTGGTGGCTTTATCGGATTTATGGTCTTATATATTTTTTACATTAAACAAAAAGGGACTGTACAGTCACGGCATCACAAAAACAACCGTATATGCCTTAAAATAGTTAAGACGGTTTTAGTACAAGGAATAATGATTTGCTTTAGTAGCCTAATATTAATTATTTTTCAGCTGATTGATTCGGTGACAGTATTAAGGTTTTTATTAGAGAGTGGCGTCCACTTAGAAATCGCTAAAGTCTCTAAAGGTGTTTTTGACCGAGGTCAACCGTTAATTCAAATGGGAACGGTGATAACGACTTCTTTTTCACTAATTGTCGTTCCACTCATTGCTAAAGTAAATTTAAGTGGTCGAAAAGATTTAATTGAAAAATATAGTCGTCTTTCCATAAAAATAAGCTTTCTCGTTGGTGCGGCAGCATCTGTCGGATTGGCTGTAATTATCGAACCTACAAATGTGATGCTATTTAAAGATCATCAAGATTCTCTCGTTTTAGCTGTAATGGGAATGGCCATTGTTTTTACAGCGGTATTTTTAACATCTTCTGCAATTTTACACGGGTTAAACAAAGTACATGTAACGGTGATCCATGTGAACATTGGAATCTTAGTCAAACTAATTTTAAACGTATTTCTTATTCCTATTACCGGTACTTTAGGCGCTGCAATTGCAACGGTTGCTGCTTGTGCAGTTTGCGCAATTCTTAATCTTATTTCATTACAAAGACAAGAAGTTCTACGAGGGATATCTTTGGTGAAAGGAAGTAAAGTTGTTATTAGTTTAGTTGCCTTAGGAAGCGTTACATTCTTATGGCAAAAAGTAAGTTTCACCATTTTAGATGAGCTCATTTATAGTCGTATCGGAAATACGTTAGTTGCACTAAGTAGTGTCGTGATTGGTGTAACGATATTTGTTGTTTGTATCATTCTTAGTAAATTATTTTCAAACGAAGAATTAGAACATATACCAAAAATAAGGAAGCTTGCAGCGTTTATGCAGTCGAAAATTGGTAAATAACTAGTTTTGAATTTTGAGTGAAGAGTGTTGAGTTAGATGAAGGTATCGCTACGAAGCACTACTTACAAACAACTCAAAACTCAACACTCAAAAAGGAGAGAGGTTTACGATGGGAAAAATAGTTGTTTTAGGTTTAGGTGCTGGGGACCTTAATCAAATGCCGTTAGGAATTTATAATAAATTAATGAACGCTAAACAGGTTTTTTTACGCACAAAAGAGCACCCAGTTGTTGCTGAGCTAGAGAAACAAGGTTTTACATATGAATCGTTTGATCACATATATGAGAAAAATGAGCAATTCGATAATGTTTATGAAGAAATTTCAAAACAAATTATCGAAAAAGCGGAACAAAATGAGATTATTTATGCGGTTCCAGGCCATCCTTTTATTGCAGAAAGAACGGTACAGCTACTTCTTGAACAAAGTAAAAAAGATCATATACAAATTGAAATCGCTGGTGGCCAAAGCTTTTTAGACAATATGTTTCAAGCTGTACAAATTGATCCGATTGAAGGTTGTCAAATAGTGGATGGTACGGCGCTATCTCGTGTTGAATTGCAAGTAAGGCAGCATATCATTATTTGCCAAGTGTACGATTCTTTTATAGCTAGTGAAGTAAAGTTAACATTAATGGACATATTACCAGATGATTACGAAGTGACGATCGTTACAGCCGCGGGTAGTAGTGAAGAGCAATTAAAGCGCGTTCCTTTATACGAGCTAGATCGAGTGACGACTTTAAATAATTTAACCGCAGTCTACATTCCGCCAGTTACAGACGAAACGATTCTTTATCGTGATTTCGGTAAATTGCGGGAAGTAATTGCTGAACTAAGAGGACCTAACGGATGTCCTTGGGATCAAAAACAGACGCACCACTCGCTAAAAAGGTACTTACTTGAAGAAGCTTATGAAGTGTTAGATGCTATCGATGAAGAAGATGATCATCATTTAGCAGAAGAGCTAGGTGATGTCCTTTTGCAAGTAATGCTTCATGCACAGATTGGTGAGGACGCGGGAATGTTTACGGTCGATGATGTTGTTCACTCCATTACTGAAAAAATGATTCGCAGACACCCACATGTTTTTCAAGCAGGGAACTTAAATGATGAAAACGAAGTTATTAAGCAGTGGGATGAAATAAAACAACAAGAAAAACGAGAGAGTGGAGAAAAGGAAAGCTCTATTTTGTCGGGAATTCCTAAAAGTATGCCAGCTCTGTATCGTGCTAGTAAGCTTCAAAAAAAAGCAGCAAAGGTCGGGTTTGATTGGAATGAAGTTGCACCGATATGGATGAAAGTTCAGGAAGAAATCGCTGAATTTATGAACGAAACGAAGCAAAATAACGCCGAAAAAGCTCAAAAGGAATTTGGCGATGTGTTGTTTGCTCTTGTTAATTTAGGGAGGTTTTATAATATCGATCCTGAGTTGGCTTTACAATCAACAAACGAAAAGTTTTATAGCCGCTTTAAATATATCGAAGAAACACTCGAACAAAGAGGTCTGAAGTTTGAAGAAGTCGATTTAGAGTATTTAGATGAGATATGGGAAGAAGCTAAAAAGCAATGTTGAGTGAAGAGTGTTGAGTTTTGAGTTATTTGAGGGTAAAGCTTCAAAGCGCTACTTTCACCAACTTACCACTCAACATTCAAAACTCAAAATTCAAAACTAAAAACTCAAAACTCAAAACTCAATAAAGGAGTTGTAATCATGAAGTTAGATAAATTTTTAAAAGTTTCTCGTTTAATAAAACGACGTACGTTAGCAAAAGAGGTTTCAGATCAGGGCCGTATTTCGATTAATGGTCAAGTAGCAAAGGCAAGTTCAACGGTTAAA
>SKSA01000036.1 GCA_007118195.1 Anaerobacillus sp.
AAAGTCGAGATTTGCAGCATTGACTTCGTTTGGGGCATTGAAACTGTTTTTGGCGCATTGAAACCATACTTTAACGCATTGAATTAATTTTTTTTCGGCATTGAACTCGCGGTTCGGCGCACTCTCCCCATACTACGCAGTTCCTAATTGTTGCACATTCCCCACATACTGTGCATCACCCACATAATTCACACTCCCCTCCTACTGTTCAATCGTTGTGCCTCTATCATTTTTTTAAAAACCAAAATTACTTACTTTTGCTTTGTGAAGCTAATACTGCTCAATACTAAAATAAGAAAGCGTCGCAGCTACTATTGTAGTATTCTGTGATTAAATACAGTATGGTAATTGACCGTATTCATCGTTAATAACGATACTAAAACAGCTTATTTTCTATCTTTGTTTACTTGTTATATTCAGTAGATATTTATAGTTTTCAACGTAAACAACGATTGGACTTTACTTGGATAGGTGGGTATGATAGAATTGATTGCCTGATGAAACCTTGACTTCAGCTTTTCAAGACCAATCATGCCCACAGAGGCTCCATGTCCTTAAGCACTTATCTACGCTTTCATGTAAACAAAGATAAATGGTGTATTCTATCAATCTTTTTAGGTTGATACTGTATATAGGCTCTCATTACTTCAATAACCATTAGGTACCTTTGTAACGACAGTTATTCATTAATTCATTTCGAGACGCGAATTAGTCTTGTATATTTTTTATTACTCACAACAATCTTACCTCGTCAAATCCTCGATCAAATTTTTCAAAACTTTCGCAGCAACGACACAGTCATTTAACGCCGTCCATTCTTTTGGGTTATGACTAATGCCATCTATACTACGGACAAATAGCATCGCAACAGGTAAATGGCGACCGATAATCATCGCATCATGTCCTGCCCCACTCGGTAATAAGTATGCACTGAATGCTTCTTCTTCCACTGCCTTCATAACTTTTCCTTGCATCGCAAACGAAATTGGGACTGGCTTAATGCGAATGTTTTCATGATAGTCTACTTGGATAGCTCTTTCGTCTGCCACTGCATTTCCTAACTGAATAATTTTATCAATTAACAAGTCACGAGTCTCTTTATGAATATCTCGAATATCGACCGTTAACGTTACTTTCCCAGGAATCACGTTAATTCCATTTGGATGAACTTGCATTTTACCGACCGTAGCTACTGCGGTGGGACTCGTTTCCCGAGGCAAGCGTTCTACTTGTTGAATAAATTGACTTGCCGCAATTAATGCGTCACTACGATCATTCATCGGTGTGTTGCCTGCATGTCCTGCCGCTCCGTAAAATGCTACTTCAAGCCAACACGGTCCGGCGATACCTGTAACAACACCAACAGGAAGATCTCTTTTCTCTAATTGTTTTCCTTGTTCAATATGCACTTCAACAAAAGTAACTACTTCTCCTTTGTTACGTTCTGATGCAAAATAACCGTCCACCGTTAAGCCATCATCTTCTAGCACTTGTTGAAATGAATTTCCGTAAACATCAATAAGCTTTATTTGTTCCTCCCGATTTAAATCACCAACCATCGCTGCACTCCCACTAAAACCACCGTCAAAACGAGAGCCTTCTTCATCTGTGAAAATAGCAACTTCATACGACTTTTTTGGTTGATATCCTGTTTCTTTCCAAGCTTCAACGACTTCTAAGGCAGTGAGCACACCTAAAGTACCATCGAAATGGCCGCCATTTGGAACTGTGTCAACATGTGAACCAGACATTATCGTTGGCTCCCCTTTGTCTCGTCCTTGTACACGACCAAATACATTACCTGCACCATCTTCACGAACATCAAGACCTGCTTCTTTCATCCAAGTTTTGACCAACTCCTTAGCAGCACGCTCTTCTTTTGAAAAGCCCATCCGGCTAGAGCCACCTTCTGTCGTTAAGCCGATCTCAGACAGCATCGCTAATCGTTTTGCCAATCTTTCTCCTTTAATGCCAGCTTCACTTAAACTACTATCATAATCACCCATTAATCGCTGATAGAATTTCTGTGAAAAATCTTTCGTTAAACTCATGCTTCTTTCCTCGCTTTCATTTTTAATGGTGCTGATTTCACTTTCCCTTCATTTACTTTCGATAAAATTACTATGGTTCCGATAATACAAAAGGCTCCTAGCCATTCTGTAACACTAAATGGAACGTTTAACCAAATAACTGCTAATAAAGCTGCCGATAATGGCTCTGCACAAGCTAGTAAACTTGTCTCAGTAGCTTTTAAATATTTTAAGCTTTCTAAATAACAGAAAAAGGCTATTAACGTACCAAAAATGACAACAAAGCTAACAGCTAAAAGTGAAATTGGTGAAATCATTCCTTCAACTTTCCAAGGCACGTGAATAAAACTCATCCCAACCCCACCAATGATCATTCCCCAACCTACTACAACGGTTGAGCCATATTGTTTTAAAAGTTTAATAGGCTGAAGTGTATAAAATGCTAAAGCAACCGCTGAAGCAATGCCCCAAAATAACGCCACTCCTGAAATTGACAATGCATTAAAATTCCCGTGAGTCACAAGTAAAAATGTCCCGAGTAACGCTAATACGATCGCAGTCACTTGCCTAGAGTTTGGTAAGACTTTTACTTTTATGGCTAAATAGACAACAATGAGTGTCGGTGCCAAATATTGAAGTAGCGTGGCAGTAGCTGCATTTGATGTAGCTATTGCCGCAAAATATGTATACTGAACTCCTAATAAGCCTAAAATACCAAAGCAAATGAGTGTAAAAGGACGTTCTCGCCAAATAAGCCATAGACCCTCATCTCCTTTTATTAACGGAAAAATGAGTAAAAGGATCCCAGCCGCTAAAAGTCGTATCACTACAAGCCACTCAACACTATAATAATGCTCCTGAAATAAATATTGTGCAACCGTTCCAGAAACTCCCCATAAAGTTGCTCCAAAAAGAACTAATGCCATTCCTATTATTCTTAATTTTCGGTCACTTGTTGTCATTATGTCTCTCCTCTTTTGCTAATGGCAATAGCTTATTTATGAGTTTCAAAAATTTTTCATATATTCTTATGTTATTATCAACCATAATCTCTTTTTTTTCTGCCTTCCTAATTTTTAAAAATAATACTTATTTATTTTACCATATTAAAGTACGATACTCGAATATGTTAACCACTTGTCTTGAATGTGATATGATTAGATTACTTTATTGTCAGGCAAGGAGATAGAATGTGAAAAACAACCGTTGGTATGCTTTATTTTGGATTTCAATTGCACAACTTTTTGCACTTTCACTTTGGTTTAGTGCAACAGTAATTATTCCTGATCTTAAGCTAATTTGGACACTAAGTACTTTTTCTGAAGCATTTATTAGTGCATCTGTCCCTCTCGGCTTTATATTCGGTGCTTTCTTTAGTGCCTATTTTGGATTGGCAGACCGCTATAACGCTCGAACAATATTTACAATATCGGCTCTTTTAGGTGCAATTATTAATGGATTAATGATTTTTACGGAAAGTGCATTTATTGGAATCATGTTCCGATTTTTAACAGGTGTTTTGTTAGCAGGTGTTTATCCAATTGCTGTTAAACTTTTAGCACTTTGGTTTCCAAAAAAGCGTGGCTTAGCAATTGGGATTTTAATTGCGGCTTTAACATTAGGTTCGGCACTACCTCATTTTATCGTTATCATTTTTGAAAGCTTTCAATGGCAATCCATTATCATCACAAGTTCCGTACTCGCCTGTTTTGCTGCTATAATCATGCACTTCATCGTAAAAGATCCACCTAGTAAAGCCCAAAAAACGGTCGTATCTTTTAAGCTTTTGATAAATGTCGTTAAAAATAAGCCAGTCATGCTCGCAAACTACGGTTATTTTGGTCATATGTGGGAACTTTATGCGATGTGGACATGGCTACCCGTCTTTTACACCGCAAGCTTTTACTCCTTTTCAGGAGAGACCAATCTAACATTAATTGCATTAGCATCGTTTTTATCGATCGGTGTTGCAGGGGCAATCGGCTGCATCGTCGGTGGTCATATTGCCGATAAAATCGGCCGTGCTCGTTTAACAGTGATAGCAATGGGTGTAAGTAGTTTTTGCGCAATTTTGATAGGATTTACATTTGGTCAGACGATTTGGCTTACAATCATAGTTGCAATTGTATGGGGAATTTTTATTATCGCTGACTCAGCGCAATTTTCTGCAGCAGTGACAGAATATGCAGATGACGAATATGTAGGGACAGCGTTAACATTCCAAATGTGCATCGGCTTCGCCATAACGATTGTAACCATTCAAATTATACCGCTTGCTCAAGTTTATGTCGGATGGCAATGGGCGTTTAGCATTTTGAGCATCGGCCCGATTTCAGGGATTATTTCGATGTTAAAATTACGTAAATATGAACACATTAAAGAAATTCCAAAAAAATAAAAGTTCTTCTAAAATATAAAATATAGCTGACAAATTCCCCATTTTTGTCAGCTATATTAATTTTAGAACTACCGTTTTTGCACCTTCTTGTAAAAGTAATTTTACAATCCCTGCTCCGATTCCGCGCGGTCCACCTGTTACGATAATGACTTGATTTTTTAGCATGGATCTCACAACCTTTCTTCTGGGTATATATGTATCATTCTCAAAAGTAAGAAAGAAACCTGCGAGCAAAACGTATAGATTATAAGTTCACTAAATGAACAACAACTAGGTTGAAATTATCACAAATTATTTTTAGGTACATAAGTTACTTTGAGGGGGTTTTTTTGATGTATCAAAAATACAATCGCAAAGAAAAAAAGGCAAACCAACTACACAGAAAGCACATTCCTCCAAAGTCAGAACGAACTGCTTCCGATTATACAATTCAAGATTTATTTAAAGGGAAACATCTAGATATTGTAGCGGCAGCTCTTTTATTAACAGGCAGACTAAAAGTTGATGCAGTTGAGTTATACCGAGGATCCCCAGTGATAGCAGTAACATTACTAGGAAAATATTTGACAACAGAAAAAGAGAAAGCAAATGCTTTGGCAGATTTCTTAGAGGAAAATGGTGATATGACAATAGATGATGTATTTGAAGCTTTACAAAAAAGGATGGAAAAGGGATGAGATTATAGATGAGTGGATTTGATGGTAAAGGGTTTACAAGTGGAATTTTACTTATCATCCTAATATTTTTACTGATTTTTGGTTCCACTAACATAGAAGATTTAACAGACGCTCCTGATTAAATAACAAATATGTAAAGATTGCAAGGAGTTACAAATATGAAAAGAGGGAGTCACCTAAATTAGGACGACCTCCTCTTTTATTTTGCCTCACCATTTACAACAATATTATCCACTTAAGATAAAACAGTGAAAGTCATTACAGTTTTTCTACGCTCACACGTCCTGAAAAAAACGTTGCACCGCCACCCATGTCAGCTACACGATCTGGAGTAAGCGCATTGACGAAGTATTTTGTCTCTGGCAGGTCCGCCCATAAGCCTTGACTGACAGCAACGCCTTGGAGAACATTTTCACCTATAGATGCAAATAATTCGCATTCTCCACGCTCGTTCCAGACACGAACTTTATCACCGTCATCAATTCCTAATCCTTGAGCGTCGGTTCGATTTAGATGCAACCTTGCAACCTTCTCTAAACCAATATGTTTCTCATTGTTAGAAAACGTGGAATTTAAAAAGTTGTGGTTCGGTGCTGGTATAAACATAAACGGATGCTCATTATCTTCAATAATTGGTGTATACGTTGGTAATGGTGAAAAACCTTTAGCAGCTAACGTCTCGGAATATAGCTCGATTTTCCCACTAGGGGTACGAAGCTTTGTTTTCAATAACGATTCTCTAGCAGCTTTTACATATTGTTTTTCACTAAGAGTTTCATAGTTTATCCCTTCTAAATGAGGGTTTTCAGGGTGCTCCAGAGCTTGGCGCATCATGTCACCATCACTATCATATAAGCACTCATCTTCAAAGCCAAATGCACTTGCTAACAGGCGGAACACATCGGTATTCGATTTACTCTCTCCATACGCTTCGATCACTGGGTTTTGAATTTGCATATATTGATGCCAATACGATGCATAAAAATCTGTATTTTCAAATGATGATGTCGCTGGAAGTACGATATCCGCATACATCGCTGTTTCAGTTAAAAATAAGTCATGGACGACTGTAAATAAGTCTTCTCGTTCCAATCCCTCTCGCACCTTATTACCATCAGGGGTAACAAGCGCTGGATTACAATTGTAAATAAATAATGAACCGACTGGATCTTCATTCTCAAGCAATGCCTGACCGATTAAATTCATGTTAATAACACGTGTCTCTTTTTTTAGTAGATCTGGGCGCTCTAAAGCATCACTATTATGAGCAAGGAAGCCACCATTTCCTTTAATCGCGCCACCACCTCTCACAAGCCATTGCCCTGTTACTGCAGGGAGACACGCGATCGTGCGAATACACATTCCACCGTTATCGTGATGCTGCATCCCGTTGCCGATTCGAATAAAGGAAGGCGATGTTTCCCCGTACATTCTCGCTAATTTATAGATGTCGCAAGTAGGAACACCGGTAATCTCGGATACAGTTGCTGGGTCATACTGCTTTACATGCTCGCGTAACTCCTTATGACCGACTGTATATGTCTCTATGAAACTATCATCTATCTTATTTTCATCAAATAGGATATGCATCAACCCTAATGCAAGAGCACTATCTGTTCCTGGTAAAATAGGAATAAACCAATCTGCCCAGCGGCCTGTTTGGTTTTTATGAACATCAATGACCACAATTTCAGCTCCATTTTTACGGGCTTTTTCAGCAATAGCTACTTGATGCATATTCGTACTTACGGCATTAACTCCCCAAAAGATGAATAGTTTCGTGTCAATTGTTTCCTCTGGGTCTGTTCCAAAGCTTCCACCCATCGTATATTTATAACCTGTTGAACCTGCGGAAGAACAAATCGTTCGCTCAAGACGGCTTGTACCTAAACGATGGAAAAATCGGCGGTCCATTCCTTCAGAATTTAACTTACCCATGTTTCCGTAAAAGCTATATGGAAGAATGCTTTCAGGACCTTCTTTTTCGATTAAATCCTTCCAGCGCAAGCGAATCGTTTCGATCGCTTCATCCCAAGAGATCCTCTCAAATTTGCCTTCACCTTTTGCACCGACACGTTTTAGTGGATATTGAAGACGCTTCGGATCATAAATCCGTTCTGTCATATGACGAACCTTATTACATATATTCCCTTTTGTTACAGGATGGTCGGGGTCACCTTGAATTTTAACAATTTTTCCATCTTTTTTTTGAACAAGTAACCCACATTGATCAGGACAATCAAGAGAGCAAACCGACGGAAAAATCCCATCCTTTTTATTAATAAAACCACTCATGCCAAAAACTCCTTCTGCCTTAATGATTCTAAGCTAAGTACCCGTACTCGAATTGTTACTAAGCAGTTTCTTTTATGGTTTGCTTTTTGACTTTTTTCATTTTCGCTTCTAAATATCCAGTGCCTAAAATAACCCCGCTCGCAATAAGAATAAAGCCAATCATTTGTAAAAAGACAATGGTCTCACCTAGAAACAAAAATGAACCTATTAAAGCGAAAAAAGGTACGAGGTTATTAAATATTGCCGTTTCACCAGCACCAATTTCTTGAATAGCAACATTATAAAGGATATGTCCTAACCCTGTCGCCACTATTGCCGATGCCAAAAAGACCATCCAAACCATCGGTGTTCCTAAAGTCATTTGACTCGCGTTTTGTGGCTCGATCACAAAACTTAATGCTAATAAAAAGGCGGAACCAATTAACAACATAACCGCTGTCAATTGTCTAGCTGAAAGTGTAGTTGTTGCCTTTTTTATAATAATAAAAGAAAAAGCTTGCGAAATCATCGAGATAAAAACAAATAAATCTCCTCTAGAGATTGCACCTAATCCTTCATTTTGTAGAACAACGATAGCAACCCCCGCAAAACCGATGAAAATACCAACCATCCGAAGAAACGTTAACCGTTCTCGGAAAAAAATCATTGTTAAAATAACAGTGGCAAGCGGAATTAGCCCGAGAATTAAGCCAGCATTTGATGCCGTTGTTTTCACTAAACCGATCGCAAGTAATGCGTGGTGGCCTAACTGTCCAAAAACAGCGGCTAATACTGCATACATCCATTCTTTTTTCGATAATTTCCGTAAATCATTAAGAAAAAATAAAACGGTCATAGCTATAATTCCAGCAACGAAAGTTCGGCCTCCTTGCATAACTAAAGGTGGAAATTCAGTTACTAGAAATTTTATAGCTACAACGTTTAATCCCCAAATAAACATCACAAATATTAATAAACTATAAGTAAAAGCTCGAGACAGTCTAACCCCTTCTTTCTAACATGCTACCGTTAAGACTACCTTTATTTTACTTCTGTTGTCCAGTGGAAAGGATCAGATAACTTTCCTGTTTGAATGCCAGTTAATGTGTCATATAACTTTTGTGATACGTCACCAATTTGTTTTTGATTGATTTCAATTTTATTACCACGCCATTCAAATGCACCAACCGGTGAAATAACCGCTGCAGTACCCGTACAAAAAACTTCCTCTAACATACCTTTTTGGTGATATTGGTAAACTTCTTCGATCGAAATTTTTCTTTCTGAAACAGGAATACCCCAATTTCTTAGCATCTCGATAACGGACATTCTCGTGATCCCCGGTAAAATGCTTCCACTTAATTCTGGTGTAATTACTTCGCCATTTACTTTGAAAAAGACATTACTCGTTCCAACTTCCTCAATGTATTTTTTCTCAATCGCATCTAACCATAAAACTTGTGAAAAACCTTCTTTTGCTGCGTTAGATTGTGCATTAAATGTTGCACAATAGTTACCTGCAGTTTTGGCAGTTCCTGTTCCGCCACGAACAGCTCTTGTATATTGCTCTTCTACTTTAATATCAACAGGAAATATTCCTTGAGGATAATAAGAACCCACAGGACTTAAAATTACTACTAGTTTATATTGTTTTGATGCAGCTAATCCTAAAAATGGCTCTGTCGCTATAATAAACGGGCGAATATATAAAGATGTTCCTTCAGCTTCTGGGACCCAATCTTTTTCTAAATTAATCAATTGTTTTAAATAATCTAAAACTTCTTCTTCATTAATGACTGGCATACTTAATCTTTCACATGATTGATTCATTCTTTGCATATTCTTGTCGGGTCTAAATAATAAAATTCGACCATCATTTGATCGATATGCCTTTAACCCTTCGAAAACTGTTTGACCATAATGAAAAATAACTGCTGCTGGATCTAACGTGATCGGCTCATACGGTGTAATGCGTGGGTGAGCCCAACCTGTCTCAATCGAATAATCCATGACGAACATATGGTCAGTAAAATATTTCCCAAAACCTAATTTGTCATCTTCTGGCTTCATTTTCATATTCTTCGCTTTTACAACTTCAACTACTGTAGTACCCATATTAATACTCCCCTTTTCAAAAGTTCTTCCTATTTAAATATTCAGTTAATTAAAATAGTAATTTTATTTCTTCCGTAAGTCCATAGGCTATCATCTTTTTAAAATAGCAGCCTTGAAGAATAGACTAAAGGCAATTCCATTTACATTCCAAGAAATAAGTTTCATATATATATGCTTGCTCCTTGCTGAATAAAAATAATCTATATTTAATTGATTATACTTTAACGAAAGAAAACTTTAAAGTACTTTTGAGTAGCATAATTAACTTATTTATGAAAAAAATAACATCGTCGTTCACTAAGGTGATTTTGATACGTTAATCATAGTGGGAACGTTGGTAAATGTGTTATCATTAATAAAAATGAGGAAAGGATGATAAAGGTGAGCCAAAAATTTGAAGTTGGGCAGTTAGTCACTGGTATATATAAAACCGGAAAATACATAGGTGAAATTACCGTGGTAAGAGAGGCAAATTACGTGATGCGAGTTTTAGCTGTGTTGAAGCATCCACAACAAGGTGATCTCCATCACCCAAAGAGCGTCGGTGTTGGCTTTTTTCACGAGCGCCGTGCTTTAGCCGATCGCGAACAAGTGAACATTCAACCCGTCTACGTTAAACCTTATGACAGTGAACTTCCTTCCTATGAAGAGTCGTTACGAAAAGCGTTAGACGAACAAATGAAAGAACTTAAAGAAGACGGTAGCCCATTCGCCGTTAAATCATTAGAAACGCTCCACTCTATTTATGGTGTCTGACACCCCTCGTGGACAAATCGCTAAAATGTCCACTGGAGACGGACACAGCAACAAAAAAGGGCTGTCCCACAAGTGTCTGACACTTTCTTTTGGGATAGCCCCTTTTTTGAATACTCAAGTTCCTCCCTCTTTTGTATTTTCACCTCTACGTTCACGTCGCTCCGATAAAATATCATCAATGATTTCAGTATGTACATTCGCCCATGCATTTTCGCGAAAATGAACAATGACGCTTGAAATTAAAATGGCCAAATAAAAAAAAGCAAAGAGAGCCCATAAATAGCTTCCATCCCGAAACAACACCCCCTGCAATTGCTTAGAAAAAATAAACAACAGCCATGGTATTGTCGAAACTAAAATCGGGACCATCCCTGAACCCTTTTTTTCCTTGACCATTCGATAGCGAATCTTCATTAATAATCGGTCACCAAGCGCTTCATAAAACTTTTGAATTTCCTCAATTTCTGTTATTTCTTTTAACTGCTCTATATGTTCACCGCTACATTGCGTTCTTTTCAATTTCAAATAAAACTTCCAAGCATCCCCTCGAAATGAAATCAACGTAAATCCCTCCCTTATTGTAATATGAGCATTTATTACGTTAATTAGTATTATTATTTAGAAATACTAAGCTTGAGCCATATTCCTAGGGGGCAGCTTAGCTCACCTTGCGCTCCCCCTTTTTCGAGTTGAATTTATCTTAAGTAATAGAAAAACTTAGTAATTACTGATATTCTGTGAAACAATAGTTAAAGAACAATTATTTAGGAGTTGAAAAAATGAAGAATTGGGCATTTGTTTCTGATTTTGACGGTACCATCTCTGAAGTCGATTTTTACTCTTTAGTTATAGAAAAGTATTTTCCAGATGGTCGAGAATTATTTAAAAGATGGAAAGCAGAAGAAATCCTCGATATAGACTTTCTACAAAAGATTTTCTTATCGATCAATCAAGATGAAGAACAAATTATTAACGAAATTACATCGATGCCCATCGATGATTATGTTCCCAACTTTATTAAAGCGGTTCAAAAAAATGGCGGTGATTTCTATATTTTAAGTGCTGGAACAGACTATTATATCCATCACTTTTTAAAAAAACATCATATTCAAGACGTCAAAGTATTTTCAAATGAAGGCTACTTTCATGAGAAAAACATTCATTTAAATATTGACAAAAAACATGAACATTTTTCAAAAAGATATGGAATAAATAAATCGAAAGTGATCACACAATTAAAAGATCAATATGATTTCGTCTATTTCATCGGTGATAGTGAGCCTGACAGCCACCCAGCCAAACACGCTGACATTACTTTTGCTAAAGGAGCGTTGCAACATATTTTAAAGGAGCAAAACACCCCGTTCATTCCCGTCAATACGTTCAAGGAAGTCGAGCAATTTTTCATAGACAAGGGAGTGATCCAATCATGTTAACAACTCCTGTCACAAGCGTACCGATCCCCGCAATTTTAGAAATTAGTAATGGCGGGCTTTCCCGGCTAGGTGACATTTTAAAAAAACATCAATTTAATCACGCTGTCATTATTTTTGACGATTTTACATATGAGGCCTTTGAAGATAGCTCCAAAAAGTCATTGGAGACAATTGAAGTCGAACAAGTGATCCTCAGTTCAAACCTGGACATTCAAGACCTTATAAAAAAAGCGTTTGCGATGCCGCGTTTCGATGTCGTGATCGCCATCGGTGGCGGCTCGATTATTGATTACGGAAAGTATATTGCCTACTCAAGAAGAAGTCCGTTCATTAGTATTCCAACGTCAGCCTCCAATGACGGCTTTGCTAGTAGCAACTGTTCGATTCACGTCAATGGTAAAAAAACGACCGTGCCAGCGAAAGTGCCTTTTGGGATACTCGCAGATTTGGATATTATTCAACACGCGCCAAAGCGGTTTGTCCTAGCTGGAATTGGCGACTTAATGAGCAACATTACGGCCCTTTATGATTGGGAGTTTGAGGAAAAAAATGGAGCGAGTCACGTCAATGCATTTGCGGCCATGTTAAGTAAAAAAGCGGTGAATAGCTTTATTCGTACGCCGATGACCGATATCCAAAGCCCGCTATTCTTAAAAGAACTGATCAGCTCAGCAACAATGGGTGGCGTTGCAACAGCGATCAGTGGCAATAGCGCACCTATTAGTGGCTCAGAACATCTCATTTCCCATGCTTTAGACAAAATTTCAAAACAACCACAAATGCACGGCCTTCAAGTCGGAGTAGCTACTTATATAATGGCTAACGTTCAAGAGCACCGCGTTGAGCGCATAAAAAAAGTGTTTGAACGAACTGGTTTTTTTGATTACGTAAAGCAGCTCAGCCTAAATAAGGAGGAATTTTCAGAGGCGATCAAACTCGCTTCAAGTATAAAACCGAATCGTTATACATTTCTTCACGATGATACGTATAAAGAGAAAGCATTGCGCCTCCTAAATGAAGACCCTACATTACAAAAGATCTTAAAGTAACTAGGCACCTAACTAATCTGAAGAATTACAGTACAAAAGCCCACTCGAATATAAGCTGACCACATAGCTATATAGTGTAGCCAATCAAAAAGGAGGTTTTTCCCATGATGGGTTATCAATATGGCGCA
>SKSA01000096.1 GCA_007118195.1 Anaerobacillus sp.
ATAAAAAAACCAAAACAACTCTTTCCCAACGAACCTGTAGTTTTAGAAAGCGAAATACAACGTGAAAAAATAGGGGTTTTACTAAGGAGAATATTTTCAACGCGGCAAGCATGGGCTTTATTCTTTTGTCATTTCGGGCTTGTCGGCGGGTATTTAGGTTTTATTAGTTCGTGGGCAGTGCCTTATGGGATGAATGTCTATGAAATGACCCGATCTGGTGCAAGTCAGCTCATTATGATTGGTTTGATCGGCGCACTTATTGGAGCCCCACTAACTAGTTGGATTGCAAGTCGGTTAGAAACAATTAAACGCCCTTATGTCGTTGTTCATTTCATTATTTTCATGAGTTGGTCTTCATTTCTTTTCTTTCAGGGCCATCCGCCCGTTTCTTTACTAATTATCCTTTTCTTTATTATTGGTTTTGGTTTTGGAGCAAGTGCGCTAACTTTTGCCGTCGTGCGCCAATCTTTTCCTATGAAAGAATCTGGGCTCGTCTCTGGTTTTGCAAATACAGGTGGCTTCTTGAGTGCTGTACTGCTGCCGATCATTTTTGGTAGGATATTGGATCACTTTAATTCTGCTTCAAGTCACTTAGGTGCCGGATACAACTACGGTTTCATCATTCCAGTGATTTTTTCGATGATTGGACTCATTGGGGTGATGAGTATTAGGGAAAAACAAAAGGATGTAGAAAAGATTGTTATGTAAGGTTGTGTGTATTAAAACTCCGTAATTCAAATTTTCCACAAGGGGACAGGGGGACAGGTGCACTGTCCCGCGTAAATCTTGTGCCATCATTTTCTCTATTAACATAAACATAGATTAATAGGGTAGTGACTAAAGTTCTATGAGGTCGGGATTTTATTGAAGTACTACTAAACGCAGGATTTAAAGAGGTGAGGATATGGAGAGGGTTCATCCGCGGACGATGATTGTTGAGTTTTTTGATCGATTATTTGTCGTTGGTGTTTCGATATTAGTGATGTTTGTATTTATTTATATGTTTCGTGATTTTGGACAAGTAGTTAAATTAATTGTGATTTTAGGGGCATGTCCTGTGATCTTTCATTTTTGGCTGATTATTCTCATCCCGCTTGAATATCGACGGTTTAGTTATCGAATTGACAATAAAATCATTGAAATAATGCACGGTGGGTTGGACCGGCATCACTATTTCATTCCCGTTCGGACGATCCAACATGTCGATGTGAAGCAGAGGATATTCAGTCGCATTTTTCGTTTATATGCAGTTCAGCTTTACACCGCTGCTGATACGCATGTTATTTCGTATGTCACTAAATCAAAAGCATATCAGTTAAAGGATCAGATTACCGACCTAATTGATCAAGTGAATGGGGAGAAATAACTATGAATATAAAACGCGACCATATCATTGAAGTGCTTTTTCATGCATTTTTGCTTATAAAAAAAGCGATCACTTTTATCATTTCATATGTAGTATTTTTGTTTGCCTTTTTAAAAGATCATCCGGTTATGATGGCGTTTTTTCTACTGTTACTAAGTTTCACCATCTTATCTTTCAGTATATTGCAATGGTATAAAAAGACGTTTGAAATTACTGATAAACGAATCATCATTAAGGCAGGTGTCATAAGTACAATGAACAATGAAATCCCCATTGAAAATGTACAATCATTCCATGAATCTAGCAATCTTTTAAAAAGATTTTTCAATATAATAGATTTCAATCTCGAACTCATTGGCGGGGAAAAAGTAATTTTCGTTTTAGCTGAAAAAGATGTTGCAGACATACGAAAAATATTTTCAAAACAAAACGTCGAAGAAAGTGGAGTGAAGGAAGAGAGTTACCAGTTTAAAATAGGTGGTTTTCGTTTGTTTTTATTATCGCTAAATTTAAAAACGTTCGGTATTGCGTTTACAAGTTCATTTTTATTTGTATCAACAGTGCTGGCGCCTATCATTGAAGCTTTAAGCGGTGTCAATCATTATGAACAAGCCCCAATACCGACGATTCATAAAGAAGATTTTACAACCTTTTTCGATAAAGAAACGCTCGTCCTTCTGGGCACGCTTTTAGCAATCTTAATAATTGCCTCTTGTCTAATAAGCTTTTTAATCACGTTCCTCCAATATAAAAACTATAAGGTGACGAAGAAAAAAGAAGCGATTTACATCACGAATGGCTTATTTGAAACGAAAACATTCATGATCAAACTAAGTAAAGTCAGGTCGATTAAAATTATTGAGCCGATGTTACTTCGTCACTTTGGTTATGTGCAAATTAAAGTTGAGAATATCGGGATTGATGAGAAAAATCTTTTCATAGCACCAATCATTAAGAAAAACGATGTGAACAAATTAATCAAAGGCTACTTAGCAGATTTTAAAATAGACGCCCTTCTCGAAATAAAGAAGCCACCAACACCCTATTATCAACTGGCACTCGCATATTGCAGCACAGTATCGATCATGCTCGCAATCATCGTTGGGCTATTATCACAACTACTTATTTGGCAATTATTATTTGCACTACTCGTCATACCAGTTATCATTTTTCAGTTCCAAATGAAGTGGCACCATTCAGCCGTCGGAGTAGATGAAAAACTCATTTATCTTCGTTATTACCAGTTCGGAAAAAGAGTCCATTTTTATGTCAAAAAAGAGTTCGTACAATCCACCGGTACGATAGAGAATTACTTTCAAAGAAAAGTAGGCTTATGCACCTACTACCTGTCCGTAGCCTCCGAGCAGAAAACAGAAGTTTATTGTTGTAGCAATGTCGATTTAGTCGGGGATGAAAGGTTTTTGGTTGGGGGGTGGGGGTGAAAAGGAAAGTTATTTACGGGTACTCTGGCGCAAGGTAACCTATTTTGATCTTTTGCGAAACTTTGTAGCGAAACTAGCATAGGTATGATCATTTTCCTCTAAAAAACTCAACAAACCATTCTAAATCACCTTAAAATTCTATAATAATATGTCATAAATTGTTTATTCCTGCGCTTTCCCGGGAAAGTTCAGAAATAAATTAATAAAGCAAAGAGCGCTATATTAGGCGCTCTTAATTTTCTTTCATTATTTCTAACCAACGGTCATGATTTTTTCGATCAATACTCATATTTTACACCTCACAAACAAAGAATATATGTTCTTTTTTTATTTTAAAACAAGAACGTATGTTTGTTGGTATAATTCGTTTGGAAATTTCAGAAAAATAGGTTTCACAGGGGTTATGAAACTATAATTTTCGGGGAGTGACATGCTACAATAATCTGGGACAATGAACCTGTCCCCCTGTCCTGCGCTTAACTTGATACCTGTACTTAAGAATGGTATAAGTGTAAAAGAAGCAGGGACATTTTGGTTTTAATTTTGGGATAAGGATTTGGCCTGATATCCCATAATGAGAGGATTTGAATTTGAATATGAAAGATAATTTTTGGCGTGATTTACCACGACCATTTTTTATACTGGCACCCATGGAAGAAGTGACGGATGTTGTTTTTCGCCATGTAGTGAGTGAAGCAGCCAGACCAGATGTGTTTTTTACAGAGTTTGCAAACAGTGAGAGTTATTGTCACCCAGAGGGAAACAAAAGTGTACG
>SKSA01000143.1 GCA_007118195.1 Anaerobacillus sp.
ATTATAAATTACTTATTACGCTTACGTAACTTTCTGAAAAAATTCGTCAACAGCTGACCACACTCTTCTGCTAAAACTCCTTGTTGAACTTCACATTGATGATTAAATCTTTGTTCAGTTAAAAGATCATAAATAGAACCGACACAGCCTGCTTTAGGATCACGCGCTCCGTAAACTACACGATCAACTCGAGATTGAATGATGGCACCAGCGCACATCGGACATGGCTCAAGGGTCACATATAAAGTACACCCAGTTAAACGCCACGTATTAAGCGCTTGACACGCCTTATCAATTGCGAGTAATTCAGCATGAGCAATCGCCCTTTGCTCTATTTCTCTTAAGTTATATGCCTCAGCAATTACCTCACCATCTTTAACGATCAGCGCACCAATAGGAACCTCATTAAGCAGCTCCGCTTTCTTTGCTAATTCAATTGCTTTTTTCATAAATAAAGTGTCTGTTTCTAACACGAATAAATGCCTCCATTGACTCTTTTCTGTATCTATCATACAAAAAAGCTTCTAGAAAAACAAAATATTAATGAAACATTTGTTTGACGATTTTTCCTCCCAACTTTCCAGCTGTCCACTAACCAATTACCTCACAAACAAAAAGGCTAGTAACAATATGCTACTAACCCAATAAAAATTTAATCTACAGTATATTTTCCGATCGTATTTCCTTTATACTCTTCTAACTTTCTTGCAAGGAAATCTCGATTAACAGAACCTACATAGTGATCAATAATAATGCCCTCTTCATTAATCACCAAAGTTTCTGGCTGACCTGTAATACCAAACCTTTTCCCTACTTCGGTATTAAAATCAAAAAGATAGGTCTTTTTTGAGTTCGTATTGTCAACGTACCTCTGAACCGTCCTTACCGGTTCTCCCCTGACAATAATCAGCAAATTCATTTGATCTTTAAACTCCTCATTAAATCTTTCTAATTCTGGAGCTTCTTCAACACATTGGCGACACCAAGTAGCAAAAAAGTTAAGGAAAACCATTTCCCCTTCATAATCAGAAAGGCGGTGAATATTCCCCTCTAAATCTTGCATTTCAAAATCATAACCTAGTTCACCAATGGTTACACTAC
This sequence comes from Anaerobacillus sp., assembly GCA_007118195.1. Taxonomy (GTDB): domain Bacteria; phylum Bacillota; class Bacilli; order Bacillales; family Anaerobacillaceae; genus Anaerobacillus. The sequence continues at coordinate 1,102 of SKSA01000143.1, forward strand.
TTCCGACGTTGCGTAAACCTATAACCATAACGACTAACATTGCTATTGCAAACGTCATGACCACCAACTTAACTGGTTTTGTCATTAATAACATCCCCCTTTACCGAATAGAGAACACACCTACTTTTTCTCTAACTCCTGTAAAAACTTTAATTGCTTTGCGATATCACTTTGGCGTTTCCCTAACGTAAACATATACCCAGCGAGCAGTAACCAAATAATTGAATAAGCGGCAAATAAATATGTCATTTTAAAATCCTCCCTTAACTAATCATTCTTTCTTGCATTTTTTCCTTTAAGCGATCTGTTTGTATTTTTAACTTCTCAATATAAATTCCTTTTTGTAAAAAGACAAAATATAAAACAGTCATTGTAAATACAGAGAATATAAGTGCAACTAGCATTTCTGGTTCAAGTCCACCACCTACTTGATCTGATCCTTCACCAAAAACAACAGGGTGAAGTTTCGTGTTCCACCAGCGGATCGACATGAATACAATTGGTACATTTATAAAACTAATAATACCGAATACGGATGCAAGCCTAGCTTTCTTTTCCCAAGCACCATCCATTTTACGAATCATAATATAGGCAATGTACATGAAAAACAAAATTAACGTCGTAGTTAAACGCGGCTCCCAAGTCCACCAAGTATTCCAAGCAGAGCGTGCCCAAATTGGTCCAGTGATTAAGACGATCGCAGTATAGACAACACCAATTTCTGCGGACACACCAGCAATCACATCATAAATTCTTGATCTTTTAACTAAATACATAATACTAAAGACACAAACGATAAAAAAGGCAAAAAAGGCAACCCAAGCGGAAGCTACATGGAAATAAAATATTTTCTGGACAACTCCCATCGTTCTCTCAACTGGTGCATATATAAACGACAAATATAATGCGATTATAACCATAGGAATTGAGATATAAAATAATGTTTTGTATAAACGGCTTTCTTCAGGTATATCTATTAAGTCTTTCGGTTCATTCATTATCCTTACACCTCCAACACATATTCAAATAAAACTAAACATAAGACAAAAAAGATTAAATTGTAAACTCCCATTAATTGTATCCAAGAAATAGCACTAGCAATTTGATCGATATCAATTAAGAGAATTCTTGTTGCTTGAACAGCAGCAATAATAATCGGACTTACTACTGGAAATAGTAAAATCGGTAAAAGCATCTCGCTACTTCGGGAATTGCTAGCTAGCCCTGCCAAGAATGTACCGACACTAATAAAACCAAAAGTCCCTAATATGACAACCGCAATAAAAAGTGGTAAATGACCAATAAATTGAAAATCAAATAGTATAAATAATACAGGAATGGAAACTAATTGAACGATCAGCACAAAAATAAAATTAGCGATCACTTTTCCTAAATAAATACTAGAGGGGTCAGTAGGAGATACAATCATTCCGAAAAGATTATCATTTTTCGTTTCCGATAAAAATGAGCGATTTAAACCTAGAATGGCCGCAAATATCGTAATCACCCAGATTAGACCAGGGATAATTGCTCGAACAGTATTATTCGTCGGATCGAAAGCAAAGGAAAACGTCACAATCACAAGACCAGAAAAAATCAACATCGTCGTAACGACTTGCTTTGTTTTCCACTCTGAATAAAGATCCTTTCCAGCTATAATGAAAGCTGCTTTAAATAAATTGTTCATAGGTCTGACACCTGCTCCATATATTTTTCCGTAATCGTTTCTAAGTTTTTCTCAACATTTTGCAGGTCATCGACAACTTTACCGTTTTTGATGATAATAAAGCGATCACACGTTTCGACAGCCTGCTGGAAATCATGAGTTACCATTAAAATTGTTGAACCTTCTTGACGCATTCTTATTATAACATTATTTAATAGTTTAATAGCCTGTTGGTCTAACCCAGTATGCGGTTCATCAAACAACAATATTTCAGGCTCGTGGATAATCGCTCGAGCTATGGCAATTCTTTGCACCATCCCTCTCGAGAATGAACGAACTGCATCATGTGTGAAAAAACTTAGACCCACTTCGTCAATTAATTGTTTCGCACGTTCCTCAACATTTTCAACACCGTAAAGTTTTCCAAAAAACTTTAGGTTTTCCAAGGGCGTCAAATGGTCGTATAAAAAACTATTATGAGCTAAAAACCCTATTTTTCTCTTTACATCGTAAGAGTCTTTCTTTAAGTCTAGTCCATCGACTTTGACTTCTCCAGATGTCGCCTTCATTAATCCCCCTAATATTTTTAATACGGTACTTTTTCCAGCACCATTAGGGCCAAGAATGGCGACAGTTTCACCTTTTTTAATCGAAAGATTAATACCACGAAGAATCATTTTGTCTCCGATTGTTTTAACGAGTCCTTTTGTTTCGATCATGGCTTGATCTCCTTTTAGCGGTTTAGACTTCTTAATCCATAAACCGCTGCAATTGTACCTTTACTTTTATGAGATGATCTCGATAAGCGCTAG
>SKSA01000055.1 GCA_007118195.1 Anaerobacillus sp.
AACACAAAAAAACACATACCTCATTATGAAATATGTGCTTTAACTCTTTATGCAACCTCGTTTTAACTACTAACTTCTAACTCTTTTTTCGGATCCTTTGTTCTTTTCGAATTATTTCGCTCTTCTTTCACTTTTCGTAAAACAAAATAAGGACAGCCGAAGTTGCAATATTCATATAAATATTCAGATAATGTGCTTATTTTCGAATCGTACGAAGCTTTTCGGTTATTATCAGCAAAAAATCCTCGCAAGCGTAATTGGCCATAACCCCAATCCCCAACGATATAATCATATTTATTTAAAACATCACTGTATCTACCTTTGAAATCTTCTTCAACCCATGCTTCACGGACATCTTCAATTATTTCAAAACTTACTCCTTGGATGCGTATCATCGCAATATCACCTCACAATTCTTATATTGCCTGATAAATAGGAAAAATTCAACCCTGTTGTTTTCCAATTTGTTTATAACCATTTATTTCTAATCTAAACGTATTACATTTAGGTCATCCTACACATAGGAGGTGTAGCCAAATGAAAAAAATATTTATTGTTGTGTCTTTATGTGCATTGATGGCTGCGACAGGGTGTCAGGCGGTGATGGATAATAATTCACCAATTGCTAGGGAAAATCATGAAATCGTCAATTTCCGTAATCGAAGTGAAGGATTTAATGTCATAAATCCTGATAAAGACTATCATGAATTTCAACGCTTTGGGTTTGTGCGCCATAAAAAAGAAACGGCTTTACCACGAGGTGGGACACACCCGCATATTGCCTTGTACGATCCTGAACTTTTAGCCGATGCGATTAGTAAATTAGCTTTAAAACTCCCAAATGTACATGATGTAGCTACGCTAGTTACGGATCGGCACGTGCTGGTTGCCTACGAAACGAATAGTGATAACCGGTTTGAAACAGCGGATCAAGTAAAGAAAACGGCAATGAGCGCAGTTCCGAGGTTTTTTAACGTATATGTTTCAGATAAACCTCAAATGATCAATAGTATTGAACGTTTCGGAAGCCTTTCAACTAGAACAGAAGGAGTAGACGACGTATTAGAAAACACAATTAACGAGATGCTTGAATCGCCACAAGGAAGACGTATCAGTGCTAGTGAAAATGAGAATGGTGAAAATGATCAAAATATGAATCGATTTAGAGAAAATCATCATTACCATGATCAAAAAAGGAGGCAAAATTAACGCATTTAGAATAAGCGCAAGCCTCTTACTCAGTTATGTAAATTCTACGAGAAGCTAGTAACGAGTTTGTACCAGGTTTTCATAAGAGTAGCAAACAGAGTAGCAAAAAGCGCTACTGCAGTAGTGTTTGGAGAGACCAACTTGAAAGGATTAGGCAAATCGCCTAATCCTCCTTAGCTTTTAGCGCCTCTTGTCTAGCTTGCGCCTCATTTACTTGTTCATCGGCATGATACGAAGAACGTACTAATGGTCCACTTTCACAATGGCTAAATCCTTTTGTCATCGCGATTTCCTTTAGTTCTTCAAATTCTTCTGGACTCCAATATTTTTTAATTTTTAAGTGGCTTTTCGAAGGTTGTAAATATTGACCAATAGTTAAAATATCTACATCGTGTGCTCGCAAATCATCCATCGTTTCAATGATTTCTTCCTTTGTTTCGCCAAGACCAATCATTAAACTCGATTTTGTCGGAATATTTGGATGCATTTCTTTCGCCGCTTTTAATACTTGTAATGAACGTTCATATGTAGCTCTTGCTCTCACCCTAGGAGTGAGACGTTTCACTGTTTCAATATTGTGGTTTAAAATATTTGGACGCGCATCCATTAATATTTTTAAGTCTTTTATTGAACCCATCATATCTGATGGTAACACTTCAATCGAACAAAACGGACTTTTACGTCGGATGGCTTTAACTGTTTCAGCAAAAACTTTTGCACCTCCATCTTTTAAATCATCTCTAGCAACGGCGGTAATAACGACGTGTTTTAATCCCATTTTCCTTACTGATTTTGCCACTCTTTCTGGTTCATCTAAATCTAACTCAGTAGGGAGACCCGTTTTTACTGCACAAAAGCGGCATGCTCTCGTACAAACATCACCTAAAATCATAAATGTCGCTGTTTTACGCTCAGCCCAACATTCGTGGATATTAGGACATCTTGCTTCTTCACAAACGGTGTGAAGATTTTCTTCTCGCATCATTTTTTTTAGTCCTGTATACGAATCATTTGTATTAAGCTTAATTTTTAACCAGTCAGGCTTGCGGATATATTGTTCTTGCTTTGCCAAATTTCTTCACTCCCATTAAACTTCATCTTAAATTTACTTTAACACGAAAAATAAGAAATCTCAAAACAAGTTGTTTTGGAGGTGGAATTAATTAACATATATTTTTCAGCCTATTTTCAACAAACTATAGTTATGAGCAAATAAGAAAAACTTGTCGTGCTACGTTTAGTAACGAAACCTACAGTTTTTTCTTATCATACCATCCGAAAATTTATACTTTCTGATAGTACGAAAGGAGTTACTTTGATGAAACGGTCACTACTTCTATTCATCACCATATTATTTTTATTTTCACATATTCCTCCTATGACGTTTGCTGAGGAAAAGAAAGAACTAACATACGAAGAACGAATGGAACAGCGGATGGATTTGTATCAAAAGATGGAAACGGTCACCAATGTACCTTGGCACTATTTAGCAGCTGCCGATTCCTTTGACCGCGGCTTACGTAAAGCTAGAAGGGATTTACCTAAAGAAGAAGGCCTAATTGCGATTTATTATTCACCTGAAGAATGGGTGGGCCCTTTAAACCCTGATCTTGAAGATACAAGTCCATTATCCATCAGTATGTTTGGTGGTATTGGCTTAGACGGAAATGGTGATGGAATCGCAGATCGTAACGACGATGAAGATGTTTTATATACTTTTGCGAAACATTTAGAGTCGTACGGATATGATGATGAAAATATTAGGGTTGGTATTTGGGAGCATTATCACCGCGAAAAAACGTTACAACTCATTATGGGACACGCAAAAGTTTATGAAACGTTTAATACAATTGCATTAAATAAAAATGCGTTTCCGGTACCTCTTCATTTTAATTATAGTTATAAAAATACGTGGGGGGATGCCCGTGGCTGGGGCGGTCGGAGAATTCATGAAGGGACCGATATATTCGCTGGCTACGGAACGCCCGTTAGAGCGACGACATATGGCGTGGTCGAACTGAAAGGATGGAATGAGTACGGTGGTTGGCGTGTTGGGATCCGCGACACAGATAATGTATATCATTATTTCGCCCATTTAAGTGGTTTTGAGAAAGGAATTGAACAAGGAACAGTTGTCGAACCTGGAACTGTTATTGGGTATGTCGGTAGTTCAGGTTACGGAAAACCTGGAACACAAGGAAAGTTCCCACCTCATTTACATTACGGTATGTATCGTGATAACGGTTTTATTGAATGGTCTTTTGATCCTTTTCCTTCATTGAAAAGATGGGAGAAAAACGATCGTGCAGCAAAACGTAGACGTTAATGGGACATAGTTAAAAAA
>SKSA01000186.1 GCA_007118195.1 Anaerobacillus sp.
ATAGCTTTTGCTTAAACGAATAATTTTTCAACATAAGTACCTTCCTTATCTATCCTTTTTGTAATATTTAAAAAACGTACAAAAATTATTTTATCAAAGTAAAGGAAGTTATTATATGTATGAATAACCTTATTTTATACCTGAATACTCGGTTATTTTTGTTTTAAAATACAAAACGTCATGACAATGCAGTGTCACCGTCTGGCATGTAAAAATTTTTGGTGAATTCTCCTCTCTGCACTGTAAAGCATTTTGTTAATACAAAGGATAGCGAAGTATACAAAAAAGAATAATGTGGGGGAGTACGCAGTATGTGGGGAGTGTGCAGTATGATGGATGCTTCACAGTTTGTGGGTGGTGCGCAGTATGATGGATGCTTCACAGTTTGTGGGTGGTGCGCAGTATGATGGATGCTTCACAGTTTGTGGGTGGTGCGCAGTATGATGCTTCACAGTATGGGGAGAGTGCGCAGTAGAAGTGCTGAATTCCCTTTGGATTTCTCTTGTCTTATTTTTTGCCGCGGAGAGAAATCATAACGTGTTCAATTGCACTCTTTTCAGACGTGATATTTCCATAAAATGTAAAATGCGCGTTCGAATACGCTCTATCCGGACGTGTTTTTTCTATTAAATGTAAAAAGTTTGTTCAATTGCACTCTATTCGGACGTGAGTTTTCCATGAAATGTAAAATATGCGTTCGAATACGCTCTATCCGGACGTTATTTTTCCACGAAATGTAAAAAGCACGTTCGATTGCGTGTTATTTAGGGCCGGTTACTCAAAATACTGCACATTCCCCACAAACTATGCAGCGCTTCAACAAACCATCATACGTAGGTAGATTTATTAAACCGAAGGGAGTGCTTTATTTTAGGATCAAATAAAAAAGGCGTGGAGAAAAGTTTCCATGCCTTTTTCAATATGAATAATATTGTTATTTTGGTTTGTATAGGTATGTTATTTCCCTTGTGAATTTGGTTATGATTGGGTCTGAAATTCTATTTTGTACCTTACAAGTAAACCCGTTAAGCGTGTTAAACGCGGTTTGCAGGTCTATAAATTAAATATTGAAATAGATGATATTTTTAAAAAGCTAACTCGATCACTATTTATTCATTTGACGGCCAAGTCAAGTTTTTCTACTAATTTGCTATTCTATAATCCTTCTGGTAGGACGATTTCATCAATTTCGTTGTAACCTTTAATCGTTGCACTCATCGACTGCACAGTATGAACAGTCTCACCTTCCATTCCCATCGTCATGTCCATCGTCATGTTTAGCTTTGTTTGGTAAAGTGTGTCTTTGTCGATAAAAATTTCATATTCTACAAAATTTAAATCTAACTGCGAAAAAATCTCTAGCATATCGTCAAACCCTTCCGTACCAACCCCACCAAATAGCTGCGCAATTTCCATAAAATCTGTTCCTTCACCAGAAACCTTTAAAATATATTCATTACTATTTTCCGTCATTTCAATTTCATCAACAAAGTTGCGTAACATCGATAATTGTTGATCAGGGCTTAATTGCATTTCCGCAAGCCTACCTAATTCCTCGGCATACTCCATCGGCAACTCCATCCATTCGTCCATCATCGGTTCAAAGACATAAACGGTATCACCAACTAAATACATTTCCGTTTCAAAAACTCCCATCATCGGAATATCACTTTCCATCGAAAGCTTTTGATAAAACGCCATCGGCTCAAGCGTCATATCTGCATCAAGAGTCATAAACATGGTGATCTCCTCAGTGTCATTTATCGTCATTGTTTGTTCACTTTCCATTTTCATTGAATAACTATTAAGACCTTCCATTGCCTCAAGCGATTGCTTCAGCACACCTTCAGCGTCTGTTAAGTTTGAAGCTTCTTCACTATTACAAGCAGCTAAAACAAACACCAGTGCAAGTGCTGCCACTAAAACTTTTAATCTACGATACATATGCCCCTCCAAATTTTTTGACATCGATTATACTTACGCTGACAATTTCCAAAAGTTTCATATTTTTTTTAATATCAGCTTACACTCACCTTTGTTTCATTAGTTTGAGTACCATTGATATTCATATCACGGTATTTTCCAACTGGTGTGGGAATTCCGAATATCATCATTACTCCCCAACGGAACGTTTTCTTAATCATCATCAACACTACTTCCCCAAAGATTACTTCTTGCTTCACTTTTTTTCATAAAGACAATTATGACAATTTCGATGATTAGTATGGTAATCATTATTAAAATATAAACTGCCTGGAAAACATTAAAGGAAACGTTAAACATAAAGCTATTCAGCGCTAAATAAATTAAATGAATGACGGCATAATAATTCCACCGAACACGTGCCGCTTTCGCCCAAAATTCGTCACGATTTTCTTTTGCATAACGATATGTTGCATCAAAAATAAAGTAAATCAATAAAAGATGTAAAATACTTAGAACAAATTGATACACCATTGGAAAAACCGCTATAGGACCTTCCGTAAGATTTATTTCCCAAGCCCCCATGAAATTAGGAAAAGCTAAAACGATTAATAGCATCGCTAAAGGTCTAGCTTTTTCAAATAAAGTCTCCCGTGCACTCAACGATTTAATCCCATTGAGAATAAAAATGTATCCAATAAAGTCCGGTAAAATATCTAAAGGGCCGAGCCGAAGATCAATTAAAATAAACAAGAGTCCCCAAAAGATTAAACGATAACCATTACTCACCCGGTTCACCTACTCTCTTAGCTAGTTCTCTAATGTCGCGATTTGAGAAGTAAGGTTGGTAATTTAAATGACTTCTAACCACCGTTTTCATTCCGTCTTCTGTTTCAAACAAAAGCCTTATTGAAAATTCATAAACGCTATGTTTTTGTAATGATGTTTCATCAAACATAAAAGCACTATTAACTTTTACGGAATCGTTTTTTTCAAAGGCGATCGGCAAAGGAAGGTTGTTTAGCTCAATGCCTTGTACGTTCCACATATGCTTGCGGACAAACTCTTCCATTTCTTCATCTAATTCACTACTTTGAAGCTTTTCTTTAAAACCGTTTATATCATCATTATCAAAATCAACGAAAATATGGAGTTCGTCTTTTAATGCGTGATGAAACGGAAAATCAATTTCGACTAATTGAACTGGCTCAACCATTTCAAAAAGGGAATAACCGGTATAATCACTACTTGAACCTGCAGCTAAAAACCGGACGGGACTTTCAGTTTCCGTATCAGTGGTGATCGATAGGCGAAAAATAATTTCACCGATCTCGTACTCTATTAAACCAGCATGAGCAAATTGAACATCCAGTTTTGTATGAGTCAATACCTCTTCTTTATTCATTCGATCCACTTCAACAACTGCTTTTTTAATTTGGTAGTGAGGGAAATCTTGATAAACACCATCATAACTAACTCTCGTAAAATCCATTCCAGGAATAAAAACATTGAGGATTTGTTCTTGTTTATTTGTTACATAGTACAATTCAATCCTTGTCATGCCATTTTCGTTTACTTTAACATCATAATAATGCTTCAAAAAAAACGGTCCGTCGAGTTGCTGTGTCTGAAAATATAGGATGTTACCGAGATACAACAAAGCGACGGAACAAATACCAACTAGTAACCTCTTAAAGTTTATGGAAAAGTTCATGGTGTCCCCCAATTTTTCTCTCATTTAATTTAATATAAGGTTGCACTGTAGTTTTTCTCTCGTTTAATTTAGTGTAAGGCTATCCTCCAGCGTTCCGATAAACATCACGGTTTCGGTCGTTGTATCATGAATGACATATACGAACGGTCGATTCACTTCCATTTGAAAATCATACATTGGAGCCGACTCTTCACGAATTTCTACTGAAGTAGCGGCTGCAGCTTCTGTTCCTTTTTCATTGACCTCAATGAAGGATTTATGCAGCACTTCACTAATATATAGGTTAGGAGGAATTTCGGCCATTTTACTAAAGTTCGCCATATTTTCATTAAAGGCAATTTCCATCCCTAACGTTTTTAAAACATCGACTAGACTTTTTTCATACTCTAACGTAAAGCGTGGCATCTCTAAATACCCTTGCTTAGATTGAAAGCTACCAGACCACTCTTGCCACTGTTCGCTTGAGAGTTGGTCTAGAAATGAATCTACACCTTGATGTGGTAAATAAACATCCATTGCCATCCTACCTTCACCGTAAGGAAGGCGAACTGCTTGAAATAGTTCCTTTTCAAAATAGTGAAACGATCCATCATTTGCCATCATCAGCACATCGGTTTCCGTACCGTTCGCGTTATAAAATGGTTTTTCACGGGTTCGATTTTCATTAAAAGGCTCCATCCAATCTCCTTTAAAATAAATGGCATTAATTAAAAATAGCACTGTATTCGGATGGATTTCATCTTCAACAATATCTTCAATTTTCCCTTCTGTTTTTTCCTTTACCCAATTATTGATCGTTTTTGACGCACTAGGGTCTTGGAAGTCTAACGAAGTAAGTTTCGCCCCGTAAAACGTTTCGTTCGCCTCAATGAATTTTTCATCAAAGTTTTTATCTTCTCTTCCCCATAACGAATTCGCAATTGAAAGCTGCACACTTGGATCGGAATATTGGATAATATTTATTAATGCTTGATACGATTCATTAATGTCGGCGACACTCACACCTTGTTGCCCGATGGCTTCTAGCATCGCTTGTTTCGTTTCACCATCAGCACCATTCACAGTCATCGCTAAGGCGATCGAAATACTTAACGGTGAGATGAATATATTTTCACCTTCGTCTTCTTTTAACTGTTTTAATAGTTCGAAACCAAACTGATTAGAATGGTTAATCACGTTTTGATCAACATCTTCTTCTGAAAAAATGACTTTATTTTCTGTAGCCTTTTGACCACAGCCAGTAAAGATCAATAGTAAACAAAATAAACTAATGAGCGGTATATATTTTTTTCGCACAATGATAGCCCCCTTTTTATATTAGACGCTATCGCTCCAAAAAAAGTTTCGGATTTTTTCAAGCATCGTTTCTTCAATAAATTTATAGCTTTAAAATAGAATACTTGCTAAATAAACGGTCACTGTCACCGTGAAAATACTTAACACCGTCGTTACTAGCACAACTTGTGCGGCAAATTCAGGATGGTGGTTATATTCTAAAGCAATGGCGGCGCTATTTCTTGAAGTAGGAAAAGAGCTTGCGATAAATAAGGTTTGTGCGGTTACGCCTTCAATGCCTAGTAACATAATCATCACAAAAGCGATTACCGGGGAAACAACTAAGCGTGTCAATGAACTTACGATTAAAGGAATGAGATACGAATTAATTTTTAAATAAGCCACTTGAGCACCTAACGTGAGAAGTGCTATCGCTAAAAAGCCTTGTGACGCTTGTTCTAGCGGTATCCAAATCATTTCTGGAATTTTGATATTGAGAGATTTAATGATGATCGCTAACAATAAGGCGTGAAGGACTGGCGTTTTTAAAAAGCCCATTAGCTGCTTTGCCATCCCTTTATTTTTTTCCCCTTTTTGCACATTAAAAATTCCGTATGTAAACGTGAGTAAATTTTGAAACGTCATTATAATAATTTGAATCGACATAGCGAATGGATCGTTACGAAATACGAGTGCATTTACTGGTAAACCATAGTTTCCTTGATTATTGAGAAGAACACTATTTTTAAAGCTCCCGACTAGTTTTTTTTCAAAATGAAAAACTTTTGCTATGAAACTCGTTGTGATTAATAATGCGGCGGCTTGTAAAAGCAAAAAATAAATAATACTAGAGACTAATTCTATCGATATGTCACTTTGATAAATTTTCACAAAAATAACTGCCGGAATTAAATAGTAGAACGTAATTTTTGATAATGAATTTAAATCAAGCTTAAACTTACGGTGAAGTAATATGCCCGCAAAAATAAGGATAAATACTGGTACAATTATATTTTGCAAAATTAAAAGCAGAACGTCCACATAACCATCCCTTTATACCCAATATTTTCTATATGTATATAGTATCATACTAGACAACAGAAAAGAGATGACATTAGAGTCATCTCTTTTCCTCTTCTTTTAAATTAGCTAGTGATCCGTTCTTGTTTGTAAATAATATTTTGTCAGTCGACTTTCTCGAACAAGCCTCTAAATTCGCAACGATTTTACAGCGCAGAGAGATCGAGCGACCATTACATACTAGATGGTGACGGTACCGTCATGATGATTTTATAAATAAATCCTTATAAAAAATTTCAACATCTGTCACCGTTAAAGGACGATTAAATAAATAACCTTGTCCAATATGACAATTATATTTTTTTAAGAAATTAACCTGTTCTGGATTTTCTATTCCTTCAGCAACAACATGGAAATTAAAATGATGACCTAAATCAATAATCGTTTTTACAATCGCTGCTTTATTGGAATTAGAAATAAGATGGTTAATAAAGGAACGATCAATTTTCAAAGTATCTATCGGTAAATTATCTAAGTTACTTAAAGAGGCATAACCCGTTCCAAAGTCGTCAATTGAGACTTTTACACCTATTTCTTTTATCTTAAGGAGTTTTTCAATTGCGTCATTATAATCTAGCATTGTACTTTCAGTAATCTCAATTTCAAGGTATTGTGGCTCCAGATTTGTTTCTTCTAAAATTTTTATGACGCTTTGCACAAAATTTTGATTTCTAAATTGTTTGGGCGAAACGTTGACGGCAATTGGAATAGAGCTAAGCCCTAACTCTTGCCATTTTTTATTTTGTGTACACCCTTCTTTGATGACCCAATTTCCGATTTCATTTATAATCGAAGTTTCTTCAGCTAATGGTATAAACTCATTAGGGGGAACGACTCCGAACTCTGGATTTTCCCAGCGGATTAATGCCTCAAACCCTCTTAATTCCCCTGTCTGTAGATCAACTTGTGGTTGATAGTAAAGAATAAATTCATTTTTTTCTATCGCTCTTCTTAACCCGTTTTCTAATTTATGTTGCCTGTCTAACAGTTGGCTCGGTTGAATTGTGTAAAACTGAAAATTATTTCTACCTCTTTCCTTCGCTACATACATCGCTGTATCTGCATGTTTAATAATGCTTTCAAGCGTTTCTCCATCTTTTGGATAGAAGCTAATACCAATGCTTGGCGAAGTGAAATATTCTTGTTCATGAATCATAAAAGGCGCTGATATTTGATCAATAATCTTTTGCGAGATTTTAGCCGCCTGTTTGTCATCAATAGCTTCCACTAAAATAATAAATTCATCTCCACCTTGACGAGCAATCAAACTTTTGTTGGGAACAACTTCTTTTAATCTATTAGCGACTTCAATTAATAGAAGGTCACCTGAGTGGTGCCCCATTAAATCATTAATCATTTTGAAGCGATCTAAATCAAGAAAGAAAAGAGCTAATGTTTGTTCGTTAGTTTTACAATTTTCCATCGCTATTTTCAAATGATTTTCTAGTTGATATCTGTTCGGTAACCCGGTTAACGCATCATGATAAGCTTGGTATTCAATTTCCTTTCTTGAATAATTAAGGTCATCAACCATTTCATTAAAGCGTTCTAATAGTTTTTTCATTTCAGGGTACCATGTCAAGTTTACGTCTAGCTTTTGTTTAAAATTTCCTTTTGCTACATGGTCAATAGCACCATACATACGATAAAACGGATGGAGTGTTTTTTTCGCATAGAAAAACGTCATTAAAGAAAGTAGCAATAATGAAAAAACAGCTACTTGCCAAATTGACTTCTCAAATGTTTGTAATAATGTGTATGTGCTACTTACAGGGACTTGAGCTATAATTCCCCATTCTAAACCAGGAATGTGCTTATACGATGAATAAAAAGGAATCCCTTCGTAGTTATAAGCCTTTTTGTATCCTGACTGTTTATTTAACAATTTTTGGACAGTTTCGTTGGTTCCTAGTTCGCCTATTCGGTCAGAATCACGGTGCGCAATCACTACTCCATTTTTATCAATAATTGCAGAATATCCACCTGAACCTAATTCGGATCGACTAAGTAGAGAAGAAAGTACCAAGTTTTCCTCTGTATAACTACCTAGATGGATAATTCGCTCTATTTCATTTTGCTTGTCCATTAACGGAATGGATACCCCGATGTAAGGCTTATTAGTGTGCATTCCGTATCCAGTAGAAATTGTAATCTCTTTGGTTAATATCGTTTCTTCTACATACTCATTTAAATAATCAGTATCTATGACTGATGAAAAGGCAGGTGGATAAACGTGAGTGGCAATAGCTTTATTATCAAGAATAGCTCCAGCTTCAAAGGCAGTAGAAAAAACGACGAGATCCTGAAGTAGTTGTTCGGGATCCGTTAAGTCTCTTTCCTTCATCAACTCCTGAATATTTTCACCAAATGATAGATACTGGTTGACTAGCGCGCTTAATACTTCAGCCTTGTGTATAACCTCAGCGTCTGTACTCTCTTGAAAATGAATACGTGATATTTCAGGTAATTCTTTTTTGGAGATATAAAACATAGATCCTATTAAAAGTAAAATGATAAATAAGGCATTTAAATATGTTCTCCAAAAAGTAAAGGTTTTCCAAATACTCATTTATTCTCCTCGATTTAAGTAGTGATGTATTTTTAATTGATAATTGTATGATTGGTAAACTACTGATTAAGAGTAGAACTTTCCTACATGTAAAACACGAAGATAGTCCTTTCTTTTCACAACATACATAAGACTAGTTAACTAGTAATTTACATTTTATCACATTCTGTCTATATTTCTATTATTTTGTACTCGTTAAATAAAGGAAATTAAAAGTTAGAAAAACTTGCTTCTTCATAAAACATTATGCGTAAACCTTAGTTATTCTTATCAATCACTTATTTTTTTTGGCGATTTCATTAACTCTTGATTTCATTGCAGAGATTACCGTTCTCTTGTACCGAAGCGCTAAAATTAGCACTTTGATTTGTTGGGTTCGGGATAAATGGTTGAAACGAGGTTCTTGTTTTAAAAAGGAACGAACAATGGACCAGCTTTTTGGAACCATTGGAAAATCATCAAGAGGTTGTTTTTTACGTAGACGATTAAACCAGGCCTTTATTCCTGATGAAGTACGATCATCGACAATACAAGGGGCATATATTTTTTTTGTATATTTTCTCAAATACTCGAAATGTTCTAGTCCGCTTAAAATCGTGTAATACTCGTCTTTACTATTTTTCTTAACAACTATGATATTCATGCAATCCCAAACTAACCGTTGCAGCTTCTTCATATGATTCGTAACTTTTAACGAAGCATCAGGTTTGATCTTACTCAATGGGATATACTGTACAGTAAATTTCATCTACATCCTCTCCTTAGTTACATTGGATTTGTCATCCGCTAACTTGTTTTGACAGGAGTTTCGAAATTTGCCACAAGAACGCTATAAACAAATAGAAATTAAGGTTATTTATGTAACATCATATTCTTACGATTTGTCGAATATTCGTAGGTAATTTTTCTCATTTTTCATGATTAAAGCACACCAATACCGTGAGGATTTGGTGTGCTTTAATTGGTTCTTATTTTCTTGTTCACTGACTTAAACGAAGGGCATTTCATTCACATATTTTATCATTATGATAAACTGCTCTTTACGAATTTATAGATTAATAACCATTACTTTGTCACGCATCATTGATTCGATACTTCTACCGATTCCTTGAACTCCAAGACCTGAATTTTTTACACCTAGGAATGGAAAATGGTCTGGACCACGTTCTGGCTTTCCGTTTAACTGAACGGTTCCTACATTTAGTTTTGAGGCGATCGTAAAAGCATCTTGCGTATTTTTCGTAAAGATACTCGCTTGTAAACCGAATTCTGATTTTTTCTCTAATTCAATCGCTTCAAAAACACTAGAAACGCGAATAATCGGAAGGGCCGGTCCAAATTGTTCTTCCCAGGCAATATCCATATTAGGCGTAACGTTATCGATTAATGTAGGCTCGATGAAGTTTCCAGTTCTGTCACCACCAGTAACAATTTTTGCCCCTTTTTCTTTAGCATCACTAATTAAACCTTCTACAAAATCAGCCGCTCTCTCGTTAATTAAAGGGACAACCGTTGCTTCTTCACTAGCCTTCCCTACTTTCAGTTGTGTCACTTTTTCGGTTAACTTTGAAACTAAGTCATCAGCCACGCTATCTAACACAAAAACTTTTTTTATCGCTGTGCAACGTTGCCCTGAATAAGAGAACGCTCCTCCAATAATTTGCGCTGCTGCTTGTTCGATGTCTGCATCTTCTAACACAAGGGCTGGGTCTTTCCCACCTAACTCCAATACGAGTGGAATCATTTTTGCTTTTTGTGCAATATCTTGCCCTGTTTTTGTTCCACCAGTAAAAGAGATCATGTCAATTAGTGAATGAGTGACTACAAAGTCACCA
Organism: Anaerobacillus sp.; assembly: GCA_007118195.1. Lineage (GTDB taxonomy): Bacteria > Bacillota > Bacilli > Bacillales > Anaerobacillaceae > Anaerobacillus. The sequence goes on from SKSA01000186.1 coordinate 10,397, forward strand.
ATTTCAGATCCTCTCCCTGTCACTACATTTACAACACTTTTCGGTAAACCAGCATCAACAAGTGCCTGGATCATTAATAATCCACTAATTGCTCCTTGCGTTGCTGGCTTAAATACAACGGTATTTCCAGCAATTAAAGCCGGAGCTATTTTCGCAGCTGCTAAGTTTACTGGGTAGTTAAACGGTGAGATTGCTAGAACAACTCCTAGAGGTTCTTTTTGAATCAGAGCCAACTTATTTTTGGAACCACCAGGAAATGAATCTCCTTTCATTAACTCACCATGAATTCTTACCCCCTCTTCGGCAGTGTAACGAATAATTTCAGCGGTCCTTACAACTTCTCCGATAGCAGATGAAGGCGACTTTCCTACTTCATTTGCTATCATTTCACCGATTTCTTGTTTTCTTTCTTCAAGCTTGTCCGCCCACTTGTATAGTAAATTACTTCTTTCGTGAACAGCTGTATCTGCCCAAGTTTGTTGAGCTTCCTTTGCTAATCGGACAGCCTTATCTACTTCTTCTTGAGTCATAGCAGGAACTGAACCGACTACCTCATTCGTTTCTGGGGAAAAGATATCAACCCACTTGTTCGAAGTGCCATCACTCCACTCACCGTTGACTAAAAATTGATATTTAGATTTTACTTTTTGCATTGTTAATTCACTCCATTTCTATAAAAATACTAGGATTTTACAGTACTAAAAACAATTTCACTTACTTTTGTACTGTACCTAATTAAAAGGTATACCTATTAAAACATTTGTAAGCATTTTCAGGCAAAAGTTATGCTTATAAATTTTAAAAGGAGTAAATATACACTCGTAATAAGCGTTTTTAATCAACAATGATCTCTAATAAACGTGCAATTATTCACTTAAACAATGTTATTGTACTTAGAACATTAGAAAAAACTTGGCTTTTTACCAAGTTTTCAGTCCAACACCAAAGTTTTCTTTTATACGCTCAATCGAATAAACTTATCATTTCTGATAGTTTGAAAAAAAGGAGGATGAAGATCTCTTTAATCCTTAAATGGTTTAAGGGTTATAGGCCCCCACCTCAACGCGTAGCGTAGGTGGGAACTTTTAATCAGGTAGAGTCGAGACTCCATCTGATTTCTCGATGTTTCAGCTTGCTGAAACGAGTTCGCTTTTGTGGCGTGGTAACATAATTAAAGAATTCTCTTTACTCCTACTAATTTTTTTTGCCAATAACCGCTTAATTGAGTAATTTTTACTTTTTTTCCTTGTCGAAAAGTGTGTAAAATTTTATCGTTTCCTAAATATATAGCCACGTGACCAATCTTTTCAATACCTTTTCTATTTTTTCTTTTTATTGTCGTAAAGAATAATAAATCACCTATTTGAATATTTTTAAAGGCGACTTTTTCACCAACTGTAAACTGTTGTCGTGAATTACGTGGAAGAGCTACCCCATTAACGTAAAATATATATTGGATAAATGAGCTACAATCAAATGCTGCCGTTTGAAAGGCCGTAGCATTAAATAAATAAGGCTTGCCTAAGTTATTTAAACCAGTTTGAATAATCCTTTCAATTGTCATTTCAGTATCCCCCCTTAAGAGAGCTACTTTATTATATTAGTTAAATATAAAATATGATTGGACAAGAAGAGTAGTTAATTCGCACAAGTGTATTAATGAGGATTATATTACTGTTTTTTTATGAAAAAAGACATCGCAGACTCAATTTCTCACAGTAAACCAGGAATAGCGTCTTTCTGTTGTTATAGAAAGGAAGTAATGCAAAAAGGGGAAGTAATAATAAAAACTTCAGGGTAGATTTAAGTAGTTCCGATATATAGAGAAAAAGCTAGGATATTTGCTATCCTAGCTTTAAATGCGGGTGAAGGGACTCGAACCCCCACGTCAAAGACACTAGATCCTAAGTCTAGCGCGTCTGCCAATTCCGCCACACCCGCATATGAAAAGTTATTTTGCTAGGCAAAATAACTTTGATGAGCCATGAAGGATTCGAACCTTCGACCCTCTGATTAAAAGTCAGATGCTCTACCAACTGAGCTAATGGCTCCTATAAAAAAAGAGAAATTGTACAATCGTACAATACATAATGAAGAGTGCCGGCCAGAGGACTTGAACCCCCAACCTACTGATTACAAGTCAGTTGCTCTACCAATTGAGCTAGGCCGGCATAATATATCTCCGACTTCACTTAAATTTAAAGGGTTTAAGCAAAAAATTTGCAAAATAGTTGAAAAGTAATTAATGGTGGAGGATGACGGGATCGAACCGCCGACCCCCTGCTTGTAAGGCAGGTGCTCTCCCAGCTGAGCTAATCCTCCG
>SKSA01000370.1 GCA_007118195.1 Anaerobacillus sp.
TAGATGGTAAATAATCGAACATAATAAAATGAGGCTGTCCTAATAGTAAGTGTCAGTCACCTCAGGCACTAAATGTAGATAGTGTACAACTTACACTTCTAATTTGAGGTGAGCAACACTTATTGGACAGTCTTTTTTGTTTTGTTACTACAATAATAAAAACTTCTACGGATGTTATCACTAAGTTGCTTGGAAGAACATTTGCTTGTCGGGACTAAGCAGGGCGCTTACACTTTTCTTTTTGGAGGTGAAATGATGATTGATTGGTTTAAACAGATAAAATGGGAACATTTATATGATCCGGAACTTGCTTGGAATTCATTACCCTTTTTGTTAGAGGGTTTAAAAATAACGATGATAATTGCCCTTTTTAGTATGTTTTTTGCATTAATCCTTGGTATTTTTTTAGGGATAGCGAGGATGTCGAAATTTTGGTTTTTACGATGGCCGGCAAGAATCTATATATCTTTCATGCGTGGAACCCCACTGCTTGTATTTATTTTTATTCTCTATTATGGTGTGCCGGTACTCGGAGTTCAGTTTAGTAGTGCGATTGTCGCCGGGATTGTTGGAATTAGTTTAAATTTTGCTGCTTATAATGCAGAAGTCGTTCGTTCGGCAATTATGTCTGTACCACGCGGACAGTGGGAGGCGGCTGCATCCTTACAAATGAATTATGTGCAGACACTACGGAGAATTATTATTCCGCAAGCGACACGCATCGCTCTTCCACCGACATTTAATATTTTTATGGATATTGTGAAAGGTACATCCTTAGCATCAGTCATTACAGTGCAGGAGCTACTTTATAGTTCGCGACTAGTTGCAGGACGTACGTTTGACAGTATGACGATGTATATAACTGCAGCACTTATTTATTGGGTCGTTTGTATTGTGATTGGTCATTTCCAAGAGCGGTTAGAAAAAAGATACAATCGTTATTTGAATAAATGATGAGAGGTGAAAGCCTATGATACGTGTAAGTAAACTTAATAAAAAGTTCGGTAATGTCACTGTTCTTGAATCAATTGATTTCTCTGTAAAAAAAGGAGAAGTTGTCTGTCTAATAGGTCCTTCGGGGTCAGGGAAAACGACTTTACTTCGCTGTCTGAACTTACTTGAAATTCCTAACAACGGTTCTATTACTCTAGGTAGTAAGATGGTTTCTTTCGGCAAGAAGCCGCCTTCGAAAAGAGATATTAAAGATTTACGAAGCTTCTCTGGTATGGTATTTCAAGGTTTTCATCTTTTTCCACATAAAACGGTGGTGGAAAACATTATTGAAGCCCCACTAATCGTTAAGAAAAAGAAGAAAGCCGAACTCACCGAAGAAGGTGAAGTATTACTTAAAAAAGTTGGAATGTTTGAGCATCGTGATAAATACCCTGATTCTCTTTCAGGTGGTCAGCAACAACGAGCAGCCATTGCCCGAGCCCTTATGATGAATCCTGAAGTGATGTTGTTTGATGAGCCAACTAGTGCACTTGACCCCCAGCTTGTTGGTGAAGTTTTAAGTGTTATTGAAGAGTTAGCGAAAGAAGGACAAACCATGGTGATTGTCACGCATGAAATGAATTTTGCACGTAGGGTCGCAGATAAAGTGCTCTTTATGGACGGAGGATATATCGTCGAAGAGGGTACTGCTACTCAAGTACTCGAGCAACCAAAACAAGAGAGAACTAAAGAATTTTTACAAAAATTAGATGAATAGCGATAACGAAAAGAGCTTAGCAACTTACAGTGGAGTTGATCTAGGCTCTTTTTATGTTAAATAGTTTAATTTACATTATCTGTAAAACGTTTGGTTAGAATAGACGGTACAAACTTTTTTTACTATAAAGGAGAAACTGTATGAAACATATAGTGATGGTGGTTATGATTTTAGTCCTTAATTTTAAGGAGAAAACGTGGGTGAATATCCCTAAGTACTATAAAAGCATATTCTATGCCACCGTTTGTAACGCTTTCTATTATTATTTATGCAAAAGGTTTCTAGTGTGGGAGTTTAATCCAGATGGTATTGGCTGGCGAACTTTAAGAGGGTTACATTTGTTCGTTATCACACCATTATTAGTTCTTTTATGTTTATCTAAATTCCCAAAATCGTTTACAAAACAAATATTCCATATTATAAAGTGGGTAGTCGGTTCTTCACTCTTCGAATACATTTTAGCGAAAAGAAATTTGATTATTTTTAAACATGGGTGGAACATATTTTGGTCAGGACTTTTATATTTGAAAATGTACTTATATAGCTTTTTGTTCATTAAAAGACCGTTTTTTACAACCGTTCTTTCTCTATGTTCCGTTGTTTTTTTTATTAAGAAGTTTAATGTTCCTTTAAGTAAAAGATTATTAAAAGGGCCGATTTTTCTTATAATTCCAAAAAAATAGGATGTTAAACAGTGATTAAAAGAGCCTAATACAATGATTTTTATTTATTGTATTAGGCTTTTTTGTTATTCGGATAATTGAGTGAATTTCATAATACCCAATAACCGAGCCACATCAGGCTACATCTAGTTGAGAAGGATTTAACTCAACTAGATGTAATATCTTAGTGGTGCTGAAATAATATTATGAAATTCATTAAGTTACACGGGAATTTTAATATGTAATAATAATTGTAATAAGTCGAACTATCTCTATTAGTTTTGGGGGGAGAGGGGTTTCAATGAAAATCGTTATTGCGCCAGATTCATTTAAAGAAAGCTTAACGGCTTTGGAAGTAGCAAACGCTATTGAAGAGGGCTTCAAAGAAGTATTATCGAATATTAATTATGTGAAAGTTCCGATGGCTGATGGTGGAGAAGGAACGGTTCAATCGTTAGTAGATGCGACAGGCGGAACGATTGAAAGAGTAACTGTAACAGGACCTTTAGGGGAGCCAGTCGAAGCATTTTACGGGTTGTTTGGTGACGGAAAAACAGCGGCGATTGAAATGGCTTCCGCTTCAGGTCTTCACCTTGTCGCTAATGAAAAACGAAACCCGATGGTGACGACGACTTGGGGAACGGGTGAATTAGTTGCCGCTGCACTTGATAAAGGCGTTGAGAAAATCATTATCGGCATCGGTGGGAGTGCTACAAATGACGGTGGTGCTGGGATGGTTCAAGCGTTAGGCGGAAAATTGTTAGATGTTAATGGTGAACAAATCGCTCTTGGCGGAGCTGGTCTAAAGAGCCTTTCGCAGATTGATGTTTCGACTCTTGATCCACGTCTTAATGAAGTTAGTATTGAGGTAGCTTGTGATGTAGATAATCCGTTAACTGGTCCGAAAGGTGCTTCAGCTATTTATGGATCACAAAAAGGAGCGACAGCACAACAAATCACTCAATTAGATCAAAATTTAGCACATTTTGCAAAAGTCATTCAACGTGATTTAGGTAAGGATATTGAGGAAGTTCCTGGTGCTGGAGCCGCTGGCGGGTTAGGAGCAGGTTTACTTGCTTTCTTACCAGCAGTATTAAAACGTGGTGGAGACTTAGTAGTGGAAGCGACAAGGCTAGAAGAAGAAGTTCGTGA
>SKSA01000228.1 GCA_007118195.1 Anaerobacillus sp.
CATCATTTTGTCATTAAAAACAAAGCTATATTTCAAACTATATTTTAACCATTAGGTCACTCTCTGTTTTTTACCAGGATCAACCAGTATTCACTAACCCTGCGGCAACACCGCTTATTGTTAATAATACCTCGGTTAATAGCTCCTCATCATTTTCATCTGCTTCCCGCATTTTCTGAATTAAATTCACTTGCAGGAAGTTGAGTGGGTCTACGTAAGGGTTACGTCGATCCACCGATTCTTGAATGCTTGGAGTATGATCAAGTAGTTGTTGATTACCGGTAATTTGTAAAAGTATTTCTTTCGTTCTTTTGTATTCATCAGAAATTTCGTTGAAAATACGTTCAGCAATTCCTTTATCTTCTACTAAGTTTATATATTCTTTTGCCGTTGCTAAATCTGCTTTCAATAATGCCATTTGTAAGTTATTGATCGTTGATTTGAAAAATGGCCATTCACTGTACATTTTTTGAAGTAGTTGTAAGTTTTCAGTACTTTCAGTGGCAAAAGCTTGTAAACCAGTACCCGCAGCATACCAAGCCGGGATCATTTGCCTCGATTGTGTCCAAGCAAAAACCCATGGAATAGCGCGTAAGTCTTCAAAACGCTGACTTCCTTTACGACTCATTGGTCTAGAACCGATATTTAGCGCACCTAATTCTTTTAAAGGAGTTGCTTGTGTAAAGTAAGTTAAGAAATCTTGATCGCCAAAAACGAGTGATTGATATTTTTTTAAGGAATGTTTCGAAATCTCCTCCATGGCTTCTTCCCATGTTTTATCACGGTGATTACCTTGCGACGAATTTTTAGAAGCCTTTGCCGATGCTTCAAGCAATGCCGATGCTGCTTGTTCTAAATTACGATAAGCAATATCTTCAAGTAAGTAGCGAGACGATAACACTTCTCCTTGTTCTGTAATTTTCACCCCGTCGCCTAATGTTTCGGCTGGTTGTGATAAAATACTACGGTTTAGCGGGCCACCACCACGACCTAATGAACCACCTCGGCCATGGAAAAATTTCAATCGAATATCGAATTGCTTCGCCATATTATGGATTTCTTCTTGAGCTTTAAATAGCTTCCAATTCGCCGTTAATGTACCACCGTCTTTACTACCATCCGAGTATCCAAGCATGATTTCTTGGTGGTTTCCACGTTCACTAATATGATTTCGGTACACGCCCATTTCAAACAACTTTTTCATGATGACAGGACCTGCGACTAAATCGTCAATCGTTTCAAGTAACGGTGCGACATGTAAATGACTTTCTACTTTCCCATCTGCGTGCAAACGGTAAATTCCTGCTTCTTTTGCCAGAACGAGTACTTCAAGTAAATCACTTGCCGATTGTGTCATACTTACAAGATACACTTCGATGGAACGTCGGCCAAATTCTGCATGTGCTCTTTTAATCATTTGGAACGTTTTTAACACTTCTTGAGTTTCTGGTGAATAATCTTCTTCGATGAGTAAAAGAGGTCTCGGTTCACTAAGAACTTGCTCAAGAACAACTACCTTGTCATCTTCACTAAGAGCAGTGTAGTCTTCAGTAATATTAACCGCTTTTAAAATTTCGGCGATGGCTGCTTCATGTTCACCACTATGATTTCGAATATCTAGTGTGGCAAGGTGGAATCCAAACAGCTCGACTTGACGAATCAGCTTACGGATCGTTTTTAACTTATTATCGGCCGGCTGGTGCTTTTCTGCACTTTCTTTAATGAGCACTAAATCATTTAGTAGCTCCTCAGAAGCTTTATAACCGAATTCTGATTTACCGACGTTTCGTAAACGTTTGACGATGACCGCAAATTTACGACGATAAATCTCGTTTTCTACTTGCCACTTTTCATCTGACTCCATATAAGTTTTTTCATCTTCTTCAACAGATCGAATTAACTCTTCACTAATGGACACTCGAGTCGTCGATTGACTAAAGCGTTTCATTAAATCGACAATGGCTGCTTTATATTTTTTTATGACTAATCTTCTTTGTAGCTTTAATGTTTCCCACGTAATTTCTGGCGTAACGTTCGGATTTCCATCACGATCTCCTCCGATCCATGAACCGAAGTGCAGGAAGTTTGGAACTTTGTACTCACTATTTGGATAATATTCTTGTAGTTGATTTTCTAACTCTTGATGAATATCTGGTAAAACTTCAAATAATGTATGGTCAAAGTAATAAAGTCCATTTTTCACTTCATCTAAAACACTCGGTTTTCGTTGTCGCAATTCATCTGTTTGCCACAATGACGTTACCTCATTAAACAAACTCTCGTCTAGGTCCGATCGTTGTTTTTTGGTTAACATCGGGTTATCAAATTGTTGAAGAAGTGTTGAAATCCGCTTTTGTGTTTCCAGCACGGTCCGCTTTGTCGCTTCCGTCGGATGCGCTGTAATAATTAATTCAATCGATAAGTCATTTAAAACTTTCTGAATCACCTCTTCAGAAAATTTGTCCTCTTTCAAAGAAACGACAGCACTTTCAATTGAAATAGGTTGAACAGCCCCTTCATCTTGAAGTTGATATTGACGTCTACGACGAATTCTGTGATTTTGTTCTGCAATGTTTACAAGGTGAAAATAAATGGAGAACGCACGAATCACATGTTGCCTCACTGGCGGTTCAAGACTATTAATCTCTTCTTTTAAACTTTTATAAATTTTTTCATCATAGTTTTTTCTTAAATTTTTCGTTTTCTCTCTAATTGCTTCGACTTTGTTAAATAAAGAGATGCCACCGTGATGAACGAGAATTTCCCCAAGAATATTACCGAGTTTTTTTACATCATTTCGTAGAAGTGAACTACTATCTGTTACGTTTATCATCTAATCATCTCCTTATTTTTATTTTAGCAACAACAAGTGATGGATCTTTTGGAGGAGCGTTTTCATGCATCGATATCTGAGTAAAATATGGACACACTACCAAGATGTCCCACGTGGACAAAAAACGTCCCTGAAATAAAAAGGTTGCTTGTTACCTACTTGATTTTTACTATATTAACACAACAAGGTTTAAATAATCAAATTTTTCGGAATTTGTTGTGGTCGTGGGCATAGTATACCACTCCACTTTACCACTATTTCCCTTTTCTAGCATCCGCAGGCACAATTCGGCACTCCGCTTTACCACGGTCGTTTCAAAAATTCCCTTTCTTCCCTTCTATAAAAATAAGGAAGAAAGCACTCTACAATTCAACCAACCACTATTGTGCATCATCATTAGAATTCATAATCTTCATAGTCTAGGCATGTGATGTTCCTCCAGTAAACATTTCACATATATTAGTATTAAGACTGGAAGGTAACTAATCACTTAAAGGAGTGATAGTTTTATGAGACAAGGAAGTGATGATGAACTACTGAAATTAATTGCAGAAATCGATCAAGAAGAGAAACAAAAAAAGACGAAAGATCCAGCAGAAGTAGATGCAGAAATGAAGAAAATTGATAAAGATTTCAACATTGAACCAAATGAAAATGATGGTTTTATTACG